>CAZFHE010000325.1:0-3163 GCA_964518615.1 uncultured Dechloromonas sp.
ATGCCGTCAATGTCTTTGATCCGGATGTCGCCATCGTCACCACCGTGGCGCTCGATCATACCGACTGGCTGGGTTCCGATCGCGAGGCGATCGGCTTCGAGAAAGCCGGCATTTACCGCGCCGGCAAGCCGGCCTTGTGCGCCGATCCGGAGCCGCCCCAAAGCCTGCTCGCCCATGCGGCGGCGATTGGCGCCGATCTGCGCCTCATTGGCCGCGATTTCGGCTTCGCCCGGCCGCCGGCCGATGCCGCCGAGAGCCGCTTGCAATGGCAGTGGTGGTGTAAGCGCGGCGAGCGGCTGTTGAAGCGCTCGCTGGCTTACCCCGGCCTGCGCGGCCCGACGCAATTGGCCAATGCGGCGGTGGCGCTGGCGGCGCTGGAAGCCATCGCCGACAAGCTGCCGGTGACCATGCAGGCTATCCGTCCGGGGCTGATCGAAACCGAGCTGGCCGGGCGCTTTCAGGTTCTGCCCGGCCGGCCGGCGATGGTTCTCGACGTTGGCCACAATCCGCAGGCCATCAAGGTGCTGGCCGACAATCTGGGCGGCATGGGATTTTTCGAGCGCACCCATGCGGTGGTCGGCATGCTCGCCGACAAGGACATCGCCGGCGCGCTGGCGTTGCTGCGGGGCCGGGTCGATGTGTGGCACGTGGCGACACTGGCTGGGCCGCGCGGCGCGACGGCGGAAAAATTGGCCTCCATCATCGCCGCTGGCGGACTCGGCGGCGAGGTCGTCTGCCACCCGTCAGTCGGCGCGGCGATGCAGGCGGTCAAGGGAGAGGCCGGCGAAAGTGATAGAATCGCCGTCTTTGGTTCGTTCTACACGGTGGCCGAGGCGCTCTTGGCGCTGCGCCGCAAGACCTGATTCATGGAAGACAACGACGCCCAGTTGCAACTCGAAAAGCGCGCCCGCCGCCGGCTGGTGGGGGCCGTCGCCTTCGTTTCGGTGGTCGCCATGGTCTTGCCCATGGTCATGGATCACGAGCCGCGCCAGGCCATGCAGGATGTCGAGATTCGCATTCCCGGCCAGGACGAAAAAACCTTCGCGCCGCATTTCGCCGCCGAACCGGTCGAACGTCCGGCGCCGCCTGCCCGGCCGGCTGACGCGCCGCCGCCGGCTGCCCAGCCGAATGCCCGGGTACTCGATGTGGTTCGCGGCAAGGACGACGACAAGCCGGCCGTGAAGCCGCCCGAAAAGCCCGCGGCCAAGCCGGCGGAAAAGACGCCGGAAAAAGCATCGCCGGAAAAACCGGCGGATAAGCCAGCGCCCAAGACTTCCGACAAACCGGCCGAAAAACCGGCGGATAAATCCGGCGACGAGGCCCGCCGCGCCGCCGCCATTCTCGCCGGCCAGACGGGCGATGCGCCGCCGGCCGGGGGTTCTGGCGAATATCTGGTGCTGATTGGCGCTTTTGCCAATGAAGCCAATGTGCAAAATCTGAAAACCAAGCTCGGCGAGCTGGATATCAAGGTCTACAGCGAGCCCCTGGATACGCCGCAGGGCAAGAAGACGCGCGTGCGCGCCGGGCCCTTTGCGAGCCGCGAGGCCGCCGAGAAGGCGCTGGCCAAGATGCAGAAAATTGGCGTTTCGGGCGTCGTCGCGGCGCGCCAATGACGGTATTCGACTACGTGACCGTCGCGGTGATCGGTTTTTCCCTGGTATTTGGATTGTGGCGCGGCGTGATCGGCGAGATGCTCGCCTTGCTCGCCTGGGTTGTCGGCATTCTCGCCGCCATCGAGTTTGGCGAAAAAACCGGCGAGATGTTGCTGACCGGGGTCGCCGATCCGGCGGTGCGCTCGCTCGGCGGCTGCGCGCTGGTCTTTATCGGCGTGCTGCTGGCCATGGCCCTGGTCCGGCTGGCCGTGCGGGGCATGGTCAAGGCGCTTGGCCTCACGGTTTCGGACCGGCTGCTCGGCATGATGTTTGGGCTTGCGCGCGGCGTGTTGGTGATGATGATCCTGGTCGGCCTGGGCGGTATGACCTCGGCGCCGAAACAGGACTGGTGGCGGAGGGCGGTGCTCGCGCCGCCATTGGAGACCGCCGTGTTGATCGCCCGGCAATGGTTGCCGGACGATCTGGCGAAACGAATTCGATTCAGTTAGGCAGGAAACTTTTATGTGCGGGATTCTCGGGGTCATGGCCAACACGCCGGTCAACCAGTTGCTCTACGACGGCCTGATGGTGCTTCAGCATCGCGGCCAGGACGCGGCCGGGATCGCCACGGCCGAAGGCAATACCTTCCACCTGTACAAGGGGGCGGGGCTGGTGCGCGATGTGTTTCGCACCCGCAACATGCGCGCCTTGCCGGGCAACTGGGGCATCGGCCATGTCCGCTACCCGACCGCCGGCTCGGCCCATAACTTCGCCGAGGCCCAACCCTTTTACGTCAATTCGCCCTTCGGCATCGTGCTCGGCCACAATGGCAATCTGACCAATGCCGGGCAGTTGAAGGAAGAGATGTTCCGCCTCGACCGCCGGCACATCAATACCAATTCCGATTCCGAAGTGCTGCTCAATGTGCTGGCGCACGAGTTGCAGGCCGCGGCGCACGGCTACGAGCTGGATGTGGATAGCATTTTCCAGGCGGTGGCCGGCGTGCATCGCCGCTGCCGGGGGGCCTATTCCGTCGTCGCCCTGATCGCCGGTTATGGCCTCTTGGCCTTCCGCGATCCGCATGGCATCCGCCCGCTGGTGTATGGCCAGAATCCGGCCGAGCAGGGTATGGAATACCTCGTCGCTTCCGAGTCGGTCGCCCTCGATACCCTCGGTTTCCAGATGGTGCGCGACATCGAGCCGGGCGAGGCCATATTCGTCGATCTCAACCATCAGTTGCACAGCCGCCAGTGCGCGCAGCAACCGATGTATGCGCCCTGCATTTTCGAGTATGTCTATCTCGCCCGCCCGGATACCGTGATCGACGGCGTTTCGGTTTACGAATCGCGTCTGGCGATGGGCGAGTCGCTGGCCGAGAAAATTCGCGCCAATATCCCGGTCGACCAGATCGACGTGGTCATCCCGATTCCCGATTCCAGCCGACCGTCGGCCATGCAATTGGCGCACGCGCTGAACATTCCGTTCCGCGAGGGCTTTGTCAAGAATCGCTATGTCGGCCGCACCTTCATCATGCCGGGCCAGGCGATGCGCAAGAAATCGGTGCGCCAGAA
>CAZFHE010000326.1:0-2397 GCA_964518615.1 uncultured Dechloromonas sp.
GACGGCGCGCATGTATTGCTCGATTTCCTGCCACACCGCCCAGCCCTTGGGATGCCAGAACACCAGGCCCGGCGCTTCGTCCTGCATGTGAAACAGATCGAACAGCTTGCCCAGGCGGCGGTGATCGCGCTTCTCGGCCTCTTCCAGCATATGCAGATAGGCGTCGAGATCTTCCTTCTTGGCCCAGGCCGTGCCGTAGATGCGCTGCAACTGCTCGTTGCGATGATCGCCGCGCCAGTAAGCGCCGGCCACCTTCATCAGCTTGAACACCTTGAGTTTGCCCGTCGACGGCACGTGCGGGCCGCGGCAAAGGTCGATGAAATCGCCTTCGCGATATAGCGATACCGGCTGATCGGCGGGGATCGCCGCAATCAGCTCGGCCTTGTATTTCTCGCCCTGATCGAGGAAGAAGCGCACGGCATCGTCGCGCGCCCAGACTTCGCGGCTGACCGGGATGTCTTTTTTGGCCAGCTCGCCCATGCGCTTTTCAATGGCCGCCAAATCCTCCGGCGTAAAGGGACGCTTGTAGGCGAAGTCGTAATAGAAGCCATTTTCGACCACCGGGCCGATGGTGACCTGGGCCTCGGGAAACAGTTCCTTGACCGCATAGGCCAGGAGGTGAGCCGTCGAATGGCGGATCAGCGCCAGCCCTTCCGGATCGCGCTCGGTGATGATGGCCAGATCGGCGTCGCGCTCGATCACAAAAGACGTATCGACCAGCGCGCCATCCACCTTGCCGGCCAGCGCGGCGCGGGCCAACCCGGCGCCGATGCTGGCGGCGACCTCGGCGATGGCGACCGGCTGCGCGAACGAGCGGATGGATCCATCAGGCAGTTTGATATCGGGCATCGCAAAATCTCAGGGCAAAAAAAAGCGCGGAACGAGCCGCGCTTTTTGATCAAACGAAGGCTGACTCGATCAAGCTTTCTGAACTGCCATGCAAGTTCGGAAATTCATCAAACCGCTCCGTCAGGAATTTGGTAGGCGGTATTGGAATCGAACCAACGACCTCCACGATGTCAACGTGGCGCTCTAACCAACTGAGCTAACCGCCTGAAGAAGGGGCGCATTTTAGACTGCCAAAAATTTCTGTCAACACCTTATTCACCCAAATACCGCCCGGAGCCCAGCCCGGCGCATCGCCAAAATCTGCGCGGCCGGCAGGACAGCGGCGGCGCGAGGGCAGTAAAATTCGCCCTCAACAGAAGGAAACGACATGAATCAAGGCTGGATTGTTTTGGCGCTCGTCGCCGCCGCGCTGCTCGGCGCCCTGCTGCCGCTGCGCTACAAGGGCCCAGCCGCCCCGCACCGCCCCGGCAAGGGCGGCACAAAAGAAGAAAAATCATGAACATTAGCGAAAGCCGCATCGCCGATCTGGAAATCAAGATCAGCTATGCCGAAGATCTGATCGACGAACTCAACCGCACCATCTTCCGCCAGCAACAGCAAATCGACCTGCTGGCCGGCGAAGTCCGCTTGTTACGCGAACAGCTGCGCAACGCCGCGCCGGCCGAGCCGCGCAGCCTGCGCGACGAAATCCCGCCGCATTACTGAGCCACCGCTTTGACGACCACCGCGATCCTTCACCACGCCGACTGCATCGACGGTTTCGGCGCGGCCTACGCCGCCTGGCGGCGTTTTGGCGACACCGCCCGCTACCTGCCGCTGCATCATGGCGAAAGCGTGCCGGCGACGGAAATCGCCGGCCGCGACGTCTACCTCCTCGATTTCTCCTTCGCCCCGGCCGAACTCGAAATCATGGCGGCGAGCGCCCGCTCGCTGACCCAGATCGACCACCACCTCTCGGCCCGCAATGCCTGGGATGGCCTCTTGAACACGGACGCTGACGGCATTCAACGCTATCGCCATCCCGAACTGCCGCTCCAGATCGTCTTTAATCTCGACAAATCGGGCGCAAGCCTTGCTTGGGAACATTTCCTGCCCGAGCAGTCCTTGCCGCTGCTGCTGCAACACATCGAGGACCAGGATCTGTGGCGCTTCGCCTTGCCGGAAACCAGCCGCATCTGCCGCGCCCTGCGCCTCCAGCCCTTCGATTTCGCCGTCTGGCACGAACTGGTGATTCAAACCGCCAGCGCCGACGCGGCCCGTTACCGCCAATTGCTGGCCGACGGCGCCGCCATCGAAAGCTTTTTCCGCGCCGAAGTCGAGCGCCTGTTGAATAGCGGATTGTGCCGGCCCGCCCGTCTGCGCGGCGAAGCGCTCGACCCGCGACACGCCACGCGCCATGGCCGCGATATGATCAGTGATGGCGAATCGGCCTGGCGCCCGGTAGCCGGCATCGCGATCAATGCCAACACCCTGTTCAGTTCGGAACTCGGCCACCGGCTGGCGGAACGAAGCGGCAGCGTCGGCCTGACCTGGCAACTGACCGCCGAC
>CAZFHE010000327.1:0-4243 GCA_964518615.1 uncultured Dechloromonas sp.
TTCCTTCGGGCTCACCGCCGGCGCGCTCTTGCCGGTGCTGACCGGCGCGAGCCTCTTTCTCTATCCCTCGCCCCTGCATTACCGGGTCATTCCCGAACTCGCCTACGACCGTTCCTGCACCGTGCTGTTCGGGACCTCGACCTTTCTCGGCAACTACGCCCGCTTTGCCCATCCCTACGATTTCCACCGCCTGCGCTATGTCGTCGCCGGGGCGGAAAAACTCTCTGAGGCGGTGCGCGGGGAATGGTTCGAGAAATTCGGCCTGCGCATTTTTGAAGGCTACGGCGCGACCGAAACCGCGCCGGTGCTGGCGGTCAATACGCCGATGGCCTACCGCACCGGCACCGTCGGCAACCTGCTGCCGGGCATCGAGCATCGCTTGGCGCCGGTGCCGGGCATCCCTCAGGGCGGCATCCTGCATGTGCGGGGGCCAAACGTCATGGCCGGCTACCTGAAGGCCGATCAGCCGGGCGTCTTGCAGCCGCCGGCATCGGCTTTCGGCGAAGGCTGGTATGAAACCGGCGACGTGGTCGAGATCGACGCCGAGGGCTTCGTCAGGATCGTTGGCCGGGTCAAGCGCTTCGCCAAAATCGCCGGCGAGATGGTCAGTCTCGAAGTGGTCGAAAAACTGGCCGCCGCCGCCTCCCCGGCCCAGACCCATGCCGCCTCCAGCCAGCCCGATCCGGCCAAGGGCGAAGCCCTGGTGCTCTTTACCACCGATGCCTCGCTGAATCGTGAATTGCTGGCCATCAAGGCGCGCGAACTGGGGCTCCCGGAACTGGCCGTGCCGCGCAAGATACAGAGGGTCGAGGCCCTGCCGCTACTGGGTACCGGCAAGATCGACTATGTGAGCTTGAAACAGATGGCGGAGGCGGCGTAAGCCGGGCGCGATATGGATACATCCCTGATTATCGGAATCACTGTCGCAATCATCGAGTTGTTTGTATTCCTTGCTGCGACATGGGCGATCTATCGCCTCCTGGTGCGTTGGCTGCGCACGATACCCCTACTGGCAAGCATGTTTCTGGTTCTCTGGCTTATTTATGCCCCCCGGGGTCTAGCTTCTGCTTTTGCGCAACCGGCAAGTGCGATATTGGGTGGTGGCGCGGCATATTTCGGCACGCTATTTGGAATGGTGATGTCTTATCTGACAGCAATCGTCATCGGCATCCTGGGAATCGGTTTTTTCTATTCCAAGGAAAAATCCATTGATGAGGCAAATGAACATGCCGATTAGCCCATCTTCCAACCCCTCCCGCCGCCGCTTTCTCGCCCTTCTCGCCGGCGGCGCGGCGCTTTCCGTGGCCGGCTGGAGCGCGGCAAAGCCCGCCCTCATCAACCCCTGCCGGGCGGCGATTCCGGTCGGCCTGCTCGACAGCCCCTGGCTGAAAGCGGCGTGGGCAGGCATAGACCCGGCGCAATTGTGGGATTGCCACGTTCATCTGGCCGGCATCGGGGATGGCGGCAGCGGCATCGAGCTTGGGCAAGAGCTTTCCTCGCCGCTGCATCCGTTGCATTACGCCCAGCGCCTGTTTTACATGAACGCCGGCTGCGCCCACGATGCGCCGGGGGCCGTCGATGCCGCCTACATGGCGCGCCTGCTCAATCTGTGCGATGCGATGCCCGAGGGCTTCAAGGTCTTGCTCTTCGCCTTCGCGCGCTTTCACGATGAGGCGGGGCAGGCTCATCCCGAGCGTTCCGCCTTCTATGTGCCGAATGCCTGGGCCGCCCGTCTGGCGCGGGAATTTCCGGCGCGCTTCGAGTGGGCGGCCTCCCTGCATCCTTATCACGGGGCGGCGGTCGATGAATTGCGAGAGGCGATCGCCAATGGCGCGCGCGCCGTCAAGTGGCTGCCGGCGGCGCAGGGCATGGACCCGGCCCATGCCCGGTGCGAGCCCTTTTATCGCGCGCTGGCCGACGCCGGCACGCCCTTGATCGTTCATTGCGGCGAAGAAAAGGCGGTCAAGGGCAGCGACATGAAGGCCCTCGGCAATCCGCTGCGGCTACGCCGGGCGCTCGATGCCGGGGTTCGGGTGGTGGTCGCGCATTGCGCGACCATGGGCCAGGATGTCGATGATGACGGCAAGAGCCGCCCGAGCTTCGAGCTCTTTCTCAAGCTCATGGCCGAGCCGCGCGCCCAGGGTTTGCTGTATGGCGACATTTCGGCCATCACGCTGCGCAATCGCAAGGCCGCCGTGATCCGGACCCTGCTCGAGCGCGAGGATTTGCACGAGCGCTTGCTGCACGGTTCCGACTATCCCTTGCCGGGCATTCTGCCGCTGATTTCGCCGGCCGCGCTGGCCCGCCAGGGGCTGCTGCCGAAGGCGGCGGTCGGCGATCTCGACGCCTTGCGCCAGCACAACCCGCTGCTATTCGATTTTGTCTTGAAGCGCCTCTTCAACTGGCAGGGGCATTCCTTTTCGCCGGCGGTGTTCGCCACCCGCCCCTTTTTCGCAGGCAAGCCCTCATGAGCGGACAATTCGGCCTTCTCAAAAAAAGACGTTTCGCCCCCCTTTTCATTACCCAGTTTCTCGGGGCCTTCAATGACAATTTGTTCAAGAACGCGCTGATCGTGCTCTTGACCTTCCATGCGGCGCAATGGACCGCCATCAAGCCGGAACTGCTGGGAAGCGTCGCGGCGGGCATTTTCATTCTGCCTTTCTTCCTGTTCTCGGCCACCGCCGGGCAACTGGCCGACAAATACGACAAAGCGCGCCTCTCGCGTCTGGTCAAGACGCTGGAAATGCTGATCATGGCGATTGCCGCCGCCGGATTTTTCCTGCACAGCTTCCCGACGCTGATGGCGGCGCTCTTTTTGCTTGGCCTGCATTCGACCCTGTTCGGGCCGGTCAAGTACGCCATCCTGCCGCAGCATTTGCGCGCCGATGAACTGGTCGGCGGCAATGCGCTGATCGAGACCGGCACCTTCATCGCCATCCTGATCGGCACCCTGGCGGGCGGCCTGCTCGCCGGCTCGGGCGGACATCCGGCCTGGATCGCCGCCGGCGGTTTCGTCGTCGCGGCAGCGGGCTATCTGACGAGCCGCGGCATTCCCCCCGCCCCCGCGCCGGAGCCTCAACTGTCGATCAATCTCAATCCCCTGTCGGAAACCTGGCGCAATATCGCCTTTGCGCGCGGCAATCGCACGGTGTTTTTGTCCATTCTCGGCATCTCGTGGTTCTGGCTGTACGGCGCCCTGTTCCTCGCCCAGTTCCCGGCCTATGCCAAGGACGTGCTAGGCGGCGGGGAAACGATGGTGACCGTGCTGCTGGCGATTTTCACGGTCGGCATCGGCATCGGCTCGCTCTTCTGCGAGCGCATGTCCGGCAAGCGCGTCGAAATCGGCCTGGTTCCCTTCGGCTCCATTGGCCTCACGCTATTTGGCGTCGATCTCTACTTCGCCTCGCCGGCCGGCCTTTTAGCCGCCGCCCCGCACGGACTCACGGAATTGCTCGGCCACGCGGCGGTCTGGCGGGTGCTGTTCGACCTGATGATGCTCGGCGTCTTTGGCGGCTTTTTCATCGTGCCGCTCTACGCGCTGGTGCAAACGAGGAGCGAAGCGAGCCACCGCGCCCGCATCATCGCCGCCAACAACATCCTCAATGCGCTTTTCATGGTCATCGGCGCGCTGGGGGCGGTCGCCCTGCTGGATGCCGGGCTGTCTATCCCGGCGCTGTTCGGCGTCGCGGCATTGCTCAACGCCGGGGTGGCGATCTACATCTACAAACTGGCGCCGGAATTCCTGCTGCGCTTCATCGCCTGGCTGCTGGTCAAGGCCGCCTACCGTCTGCGCGCCGAGGGGCTGGAACACCTGCCCGAGGAAGGGCCGGCGCTGCTGGTCGCCAATCATGTCAGCCATATCGACACGGTGATCCTGATGGGCGCGGTGCAACGCCCCATCCGCTTCGTCATTGATCAGCGCTTTTTTGACAAGCCCCTGATCGGCTTCCTGCTCCGCCATGGCGGCGCGATTCCGATGCCTTCGGCCCAGGAGGACCCGGCGGGCGCGGACAAGGCTTTCGCCACGGTTTCGCAGGCGCTCAAAAATGGCGAACTGGTGGCCATTTTTCCGGAAGGCGGCATCAGTCCCGACGGCGAACTCCAGCCCTTTGGCACCGGCATCGAACGCATTCTCGCCGCCGACCCGGCGCCGGCGCTGCCGCTGGCCCTCGCCGGGCTATGGGGCAGTTTCTTCTCGCGCATCGACGGCGCGGCCATGCGACGGCCCTTTCGCCGAGGCTTT
>CAZFHE010000328.1:0-4675 GCA_964518615.1 uncultured Dechloromonas sp.
TCCACCTTATTGACCAGCACGATGGGGCGCAGGCCCAGCGCCAGCGCCTTCTTGGTCACGAAACGGGTCTGCGGCATCGGCCCCTCGACCGCATCGACCAACAGCACCACGCCATCCACCATGCCCAGCACGCGCTCGACCTCGCCGCCAAAATCGGCGTGGCCCGGCGTATCGACGATATTGATATGAATGCCGTTGTAATCGACGGCGGTATTCTTGGCCAGAATGGTAATGCCGCGTTCCTTTTCCAGATCGTTGGAATCCATGACGCGCTCATCCACCTGCTGGTGAGCGGCAAAGGTGCCGGACTGGCGAAGCAGCTGGTCGACCAGCGCGGTCTTGCCATGATCGACGTGGGCGATGATGGCGATATTGCGAATGGGACGGGCGGACATGGAAAGACTTGCCTGAAAAATGGGAGGCAGGATTTTATCATCTTCTGCTGCATCGCAGCATGACTTGGGGCGATTTTATGGCGTCAAATCCTCGGGACCAAGCGCTTGAGGCGAGCGGGCGTTCTCGTTATCGAGCGCGGGAGAAAGCCAAGCGTTGAGCAATCCGCAAGGTCTTAAACACAGCGCCTTCGCGCATCCATTACAGGATCATTTTCCCGGATACGCGCCGCCAGCGCGGCAAGGCGTTGCGGGTCGCGCGTTTCGCACTCCCAAATCACCAGGGCAGTCCATCCGGCGGCGGCCAGCTCGACCAAGTGGCGGGCGTCTCGCGCCACGTTCCCATCCAGCTTCGGGTTCCAGTAGTCCGGCCGCGCCTTCGGTCGGGCGGCCGCTTGGCAGCCGGGGTGCTGATGCCAGAAACAGCCATGCACGAACAGCGCCACGCGGCGGCATGGAAACACCAAGTCAGGAACGCCGGGAAGGCACCGAACGTGGAGCCGAAAGCGCAGGCCGGCGGCATGAAGGAAGCGCCGCACAAGCATTTCCGGGCCTGTGTCGCGGGAACGCACAGCCCGCATGGTGCGGCTGCGCTGCTCCGGCGTCTCGCTCATTGGCGAAATTCGATTTTCAGGCTTGGGTCGGTTTCGACTTCTTCCACGATTTCGTTGTAGCGCGTCACCACGTCGCCCACGGCCACTCGCCGGCCTTCGGCCGCGAACTTGCCTAACTCGTAAAGGTTCAGGGCTACGAACTGTTCAACCTCGAAAACGTCGATGCGTTCGCCCAAGCCGGCGTTCTCGGCCAGCACTTCGGCAGCCGTAAGCCCTCGCGCTGTTGTGACGATGATCGGTCGGTGACCGTCATTGATGTTGTCGCGACAGCGGGCGATGACCGCTTCGCCAGGCGCAGTAGTGACGTGGATAGCGACATCGCCAATGAAGAAATCGCCAGCGCGGCCTGATTGCGCGTCGGATGTTGAAAAGCTATTGTGCTCGAAGTTGCCGGCGCCAAGGGCGCAATCGAGTTTAGCGCCTACCAAGTATTGCAGCACTGCGCCGACATATTGCATCCCCGGCGTGTTGCGCTGGCGTTCTTCGGCTTGCGCGACCATGTCGCGCACCAGCATTCGCAGGCTGCGCGAAGCGTCAAGGCGGATCTTGAAGGGCTTCGCCGAAAAGAACTCATGCACACGCTCAATCCAGAAAGCTTCTACAGCATCGAGATCGACCGCGCCGGCAGCAGCTAAACCGTTGAGAAAAGCGACATACTCGCGCATGTTACCAATGCTGCCGCGACTGGTGCGTCCGCCTTCTGAAGCTAAAACGCGGGTAATGCCATGGCGGTTCAGTACCGCCTGTACCGCGCTTTTTCCTAGGCCGAGAACTTGGCCGCCGGCTTCGGTCAGCAGCTTGCCCGGGTCAAGAGGCAAAGCCTTCCGGGCGTGCTGCGTGACGACGAGCGCAACGCAAAGCGGGCCTTTGCGGCTGAATTTCCATTCTTTGTTGAAGTTCCGTAGGGCAGTGGTCAAATCCATTGCTACGCCACCTTTTTCTCAACTGCCAAGGCCATCGCTAACAGTGGTTCCAGGATGTGTTCGGCCAAGAACCGCACGACCGGCACGGCCACGCCGTCGCCAGCCAAATGATAAGCGTCGTTGTAGTTCTTCGGCAGCGCATAGCTGTCTGGCAGGCCCATGAGGCGAGCCGCTTCTCGCGGAGATAGCAGGCGCGAGCGGACGCGCTCGCCCTCGATCACCATGATGGTTTGCCGGCTTGAGCCGCCGGCGGGGGTGCGAAGGCAACCAGCTACGTTATCAAAGCGGATTTCAGCGCGCTGCACCTTTTTGCCGTTTGACCCATCGGCGCGGGTGCGTTTGTAGATCGCGCCAACTTGGCGGCTGCCAGTCTTCTTGGCTGCTTCGACTTTCGCCAGGTTGAGCGGATTCATCATGTCGAGCAGTTTCTTGGTTTCGGCAAGCGTGTGCCAAGCGACGCCATGCGGCTCGTCTTCCACTAGGTCGGCAAAGATTGATGCGCGCGCCGGGGGCATTGGCAGGCGCCACCATTCCCAAGCGCTTTGCGAACGCTCCGAGAGCTTGCTGTAAGCCTCAATCAGCGCGGGCGGATGCCATTCTTCTTCCGGGCCGTTGGCGACCAAGGCGCGAGGAATTGGCGAGGATTCGCGCACGCCGATAATGAACAGACGCGGTCGCGATTGCGGCAGGAAATGGACAGCATTTATAACCAGAGCGCCGAAGCGATAAGCATTGTCCGAGAAAGCCGAACTGATTGCGGCAAAGTCCTTGCCAGCATGCGAACTAAGAGCGCCGCATACGTTTTCCAGCACAACAAGGCGCGGCGCCTGACCTTCCTCGCCCAAGGCTTGGATGAGCTTCCAGAATGGCCAGAAGGCGCCGGAGCGCTCGCCTTTGAGACCAGCGCCGACGCCGGCCAGAGAAAGGTCTTGGCATGGAAACGAGGCCCAAGCCAAGTCGGCGCCGGCTGGCAAATCGGCCGTAGTCAGCGCGGCTACGTCGCCGACGCGCAGATGATCGGCGCCCCAGTTCGCGGCATAGCAGGACGCCTTCTTCGGGTCGAAGTCATTAGCGAACAAGCATTGCCAGTCAGGCCCAAGGCCAGCGCGGGCCATGCCGCCGCCTGCAAAAAACTCGTAGAAGCTAGCCACTGGCTTCCCCTGCGCCTTGCTGGCGCGATGACGAATCAAGCCGCGCCAAGCGCTCCGTCACGGCTTCGGCAATCCAAGTGTTGCGCGATACGTTGCCAGCCCTGCGCGAGCATTCTGCGTCGATGGCTTCCAGTACATCGGGGGCAAGGCGTAGATTGAAACGCTCCAGCGCATTGGAGCGCGAGCTTTTGGGGGACTTTCTCATGGACGCCATTATGGCGCCATCTTGGCTCAACACGAAGGGCGCGAATATGTCGGCTTGGCTTCCAAAGACTTACGCCCCCCCCCTTGGGCAAACGAAAAACCGAGGGAAGCTCACCCCTCCTTATTCCGCATGAAATCGGCGGTATTGAAGAAATTTTCCAGCAGTTTGGCGCGGATCGTGGGGTCGATGCCGACTTCTTCCATCGCCAGCACCATGCAGGCGACCCACTGATCGCGCTCGCGGATGCCGATGGCGAAGGGCATGTGCCGCGCCCGCAGGCGGGGGTGGCCGAATTGTTCGACGAAGAGGTCGGGGCCGCCGAGCCAGCCGGAGAGGAACATGAAGAGCTTGTCCCGCGAGTTTTTGAGGTCTTGCGGATGCATGGCGCGCAGTTCGGCGAACTGCGGCACGGAGTCCATCAGCGCGTAGAAGCGGTCGCAGAGCTTGCCGACGGTGGCTTCGCCGCCGATTTTGTCGTAGGTGGTGGTGTTTTCCATATTATTTCGGCTGTCGTTTTCCCGGTTTTCTCGAAAGCGAACCGGCAAGGGGTTTATCGCGGTTGGCGCGCGGGTTTGGCGGATGAGGCCGGGCGGTCTGGCGACTTTCGTTCCGGCTCTCATTTCTTTTCGCAGCGGGAGCAGGCATCGCGGGCCGGGGGCGCTCGCTGTGTCCGACCCCGGCCGGCTGCCAGGCCGGGACCAGATGTTTCTTGCCATTGCCAATCAGATCGGCGCGGCCCATCGCCTTCAAGGCTTCGCGCAAAAGCGGCCAGTTCTCGGCGTCGTGGTAGCGCAGGAAAGCCTTGTGCAGCTTGCGCTGGCGGCCATTGCGCACGGTTTCGACGCTTTCTCCGCCCTGCCGGCGCAGCGGCTTCAGGGGATTGTTTGCGCTGTGGTACATCGTGGTCGCCAGCGCCATCGGCGTCGGCAAAAAGGTTTGCACCTGGTCGAGGCGGAAATTGTTTTTCTTCAGCCACAGGGCGAGGTTGAGCATGTCCTCGTCGGTGGTGCCGGGGTGGGCGGCGATGAAGTAGGGAATCAGGTATTGCTCCTTGCCGGCCTCGCGCGAGAAGCGGTCGAACAATTGCTTGAAGCGGTCGTAAGCGCCGATGCCGGGCTTCATCATTTTCGACAGCGGGCCGGCCTCGGTATGCTCCGGCGCGATTTTCAGGTAGCCGCCAACGTGGTAGGTGACCAGTTCCCGGATATATTCCGGCGAGCGCACGGCCAGGTCGTAGCGCAGGCCGGAGCCGATCTGCACCTTTTTCACCCCCCGGGTCGAGCGCGCCCGGCGGTACAGCGAGATCAGGCTCGCGTGGTCGGCGCCCATGTTCTCGCAGATGTCGGGATAGACGCAGGACAGCCGGCGGCAGGCCGACTCGATTTTCTCG
>CAZFHE010000329.1:0-2643 GCA_964518615.1 uncultured Dechloromonas sp.
GCGAATATCGGAGTCGATGCCGCGCACGGCGAGGTTCATCTTCGCCAGACGCCAGGTGGTGTAGTTGCTTTCCTGCCCATAGATGGCGATGTCGCCGATGCGCCCGCCGTGCTCGGCAACGAATTTTTCGCTCTGCACGAACATGCCGCCCGAGCCGCAGCAGGGGTCATACACGCGCCCGTGGTACGGCTCCAGCATTTCGACCAGCGTGCGCACCACGGAACGCGGGGTGTAGAACTCGCCGCCGCGCTTGCCTTCGGCCCCGGCGAATTGGCCGAGGAAGTATTCGTAGACGCGGCCCAGTACATCGAAGGATTGGGTGGGCGAATGCGGGGGCACGGGTAGGGGCACGGCATGCCGTGCCCCTACGAGATCAATACCGGAGATCAGGTCGATCAGTTCGCCCAGCATCACCTTGTTGAGCGCGGGGCGGGCGTAATCCTTGGGCAGCACGCCTTTCAAGGATTCATTGTCCTTCTCGATGGCGCGCATCGCGTCGTCGATCAGCAAACCGATGCTGCTCTGCTTGGCCTTGGCTTGCAGGTGCGACCAGCGCGCCTCTTTGGGCACCCAGAAGATGTTGTCGGCGAGGTATTCATCCTTGTCCTCGGCGGCGGCGGCATCTTCGGCCAGCAGTTCGGCGTGGCGAGACTCGAAGGAGTCGGAGATGTATTTGAGAAAGATCAGGCCCAGCGCGACATGTTTGTAATCGCTGGGCTCCATGTTGCCGCGCAGTTTGTCGGCGGCTTTGAATAATTCGGCCTCGAAACCGAGGACGCCGCCGTTACTGCCGTTCTTCTGTGCCATTGCGTGTTGTTCCTGGTGTCTGCCGGATCGGCAGTAAATGATTCAGAACCTCCCCAGGCATCCAATGACCGCCTGAGCGGCCTTTTCCGCTGTGTTCTGGCGCAGTTGCAGATGGATGTCGGTAAAGGCCTCGGCCACGGCGCGGGCGTTTTCCTTGTCCTCATACAGCTTGATCAGGGCGGCCGCCAGGTTTTCCGGCGTGGCGTCGTCTTGCAAAATTTCTGGCACGACCTCGCGGCCGGCCAGGATATTGGGCAGGCCGACAAAGGCTTGGCGAACCATGCGCTTGGCAATCCAGTAGGTCGCGCCGCTCAGCTTGTAGGTGATGACCATGGGCCGCTTGAAGAGCGCGGCTTCGAGCGTCGCCGTGCCGCTGGCGACCAGCGAGACGTCGGCCGCGCCAAGCGCATCCTGGGCGTGGCCAAACAAGAGGCGAAAGGGCAAATCAGCCGCCTGCTGACGATGAATCGCCGCCTCGAATAAGAGGCGCGTCTCGCGCGTCGCCAAGGGCGCCACGAACAGCGCCTCGGGCAGATGTTCGCGAATCCGCTGGGCGGTCTGCACGAAAACATCGGCCATCAAGGCCAGTTCGCCTTGCCGGCTGCCCGGCAGCAAGGCGAATACCGGCCTCTCGCGGGCGATTTGCAAGGTTTCGCGCACCGCCGCCTGGCTGGTTTGCAGGGGAATGATGTCGGCCAGCGGATGGCCGACGTAGGTGACCGGAATGCCGGCCTTGCGGTAGAGCGGCGGTTCCATTGGAAAGAGCGCCAGCACGTGGTTGACGGCGCGGCCGATTTTCTTGATCCGTCCGCCGCGCCAGGCCCATATCGAGGGGCTGACGTAATGGATGGTCGCAACGCCGGCGGCTTTCAGGTCGGCTTCGAGTCCGAGATTGAAATCCGGCGCATCGACGCCGATGAAGATATCGGGGCGCAGGTCGAGCAGGCGTTTTTTCAGGCGACGGCGAATGCCGGCGATCTCCCGGAAATTGCGCAGCGCATCGACATAACCCATGACCGAGAGCTTTTCCAGCGGCCACCAGGCATCAAAGCCCTGCGCCTGCATTTTCGGGCCGCCGATGCCGAAGAATACGGCTTCCGGCAAGCGCGCCTTGAGCGCCGCGATCAGGTGGCTGGCCAGCTGGTCGCCGGAGGTTTCCCCGGCCACCATGGCAATCCGTACCACTTTGCTCATGTCAGCGGATGATGCCGCGCTTCGATACGTCGAGGAAATCGACGATGCGCTGCACATCCGGCTGCGTTTTCGCATCCTCGGCGAGCTTTTGCCTGGCTTCATCGAGCAAGAGGCCCGATTTGTACAGCGTCCGGTAGGCGCGCTTCAAGGCCAATAGCGAATCGGCGGAAAAGCCGCGGCGCTTCAAGCCCTCGACATTGATGCCATAGGGCTGGGCGGAATTGCCCGCCGCCATCACGTAGGGCGGCACGTCCTGCAACACGACGGTGGAGGCCGCAGTCATGACGTGAGCGCCGATCCGGCAGAATTGATGGACGCCGGTATTGCCGCCGAAAATGGCCCAATCGTCGACGACGACGTGACCGGCCAGCTGGGCGTTATTGGCGAAAATGGTCTTGTTGCCGACCTGGCAGTCATGGGCGATATGAACATAGGCCATGATCCAATTGTCATCGCCGACGCGGGTGACGCCGGCGTCCTGAACCGTGCCCAGATTGAAGGTGCAGTACTCGCGGATGGTGTTGCGGTCGCCGATTTCCAGGCGGGTCGGCTCGCCGGCATACTTTTTGTCTTGCGGCGGCTCGCCCAGCGACGTGAACTGGAAAATGCGGTTGTCGCGCCCGATCCGGGTGTGGCCGCTGA
>CAZFHE010000330.1:0-4168 GCA_964518615.1 uncultured Dechloromonas sp.
CGGGTGGAAGGCGAAGGGGGGGCTAGGGAAATCGCATGAGCGGTCGTCCACTGTTTTTGCCTTTCTCAAGCGCTGTTTTCCGCGCCTGACGCGCGGGCGTACTTTTTCTTGTTTGGCCAAGAAAAGTAGCCAAAGGCCACCCCAGGTTACGCGGTCGGCTGCGCCGACTTCCCCCGGCCCGTCTGCGTTGCTCGGCGCTCCACATGGGGCCCAACGGCGTCGCAACTCAAGCGTCACCGTTTGGAGATGTTCAGGCGGTTGTCATGGGCGCGTGGAAGTGGCGCGCTGGGTTTTTCGGCTTATTTGCGCCACTTGATCGAACAGCCGATCGAGGCTTGCTGGACAGCCGGGCCCTGGCCGCTGGCGGCGATTTGGCGCATGGCCTCGAACAGTTCGCGGGGGGCGTCCGGCGCGGATGGGGCGAGGCCGGAGGCGTCGAGGCGGCCCCGGTATTGCAAGCGCAATTGGGCGTTGTAGCCGAAGAAATCCGGCGTGCATACCGCGCCATAGGCCCGGGCGACTTCTTGCGTGGCGTCGTGGAGATAGGGGAAGGGGAAGTCGAGTTCCATTGCTAGGCGGCGCATTTCCGCCGGCGAGTCGGCGGGATAGGCGGCGACGTCGTTGCTCATGATCGCCACGCTGCCGATGCCGTGGCCGGCGAGTTCGCGGCAGTCGCGGATCAGGCGGTGGATGATCGCCTGGACATAGGGGCAGTGATTGCAGATGAACATGACCAAGAGGCCGTTCGGGCCGCGGCAGTCGGCGAGGCGGTATTGCCGGCCGTCGGCGTCGGGTAGCGCGAAATCGACGGCGGGCTGACCGACATCGCAAACGGGCGGATTCAGGGCGACCATGCGCGTGCACTCCCATAGGCAATTCGCCCATAATAGCAGCGATGAATTTGCCCCGTTTTTATTGCCGAGAGGCCCTTTCCCCCGGCGCGCGCGTCGAGCTTCCCGCGCCGGTTGCGCGCCACGCCGTGCGCGTGCTTCGCTTGCCGCCGGGCGCGCCGATGATTCTTTTCGATGGCCGGGGCGGCGAATACCTGGCCCATATCGAGCGCATCGAGCGCGACCGCGTGCTGGCGGAGCTTTCCGACTGGCGCGACATCGAGCGCGAATCGCCCTTGGCGGTGACCCTGGTGCAGGCCCTGCAAGCCGGGGAGAAAATGGATTTCACCATTCAGAAGGCGGTCGAGCTGGGCGTGCGCGACATCGCGCCGGTGACGAGCCGGCGATCCGTCCTGCGCCTTGCCGGCGAGCGGGCCGGCAAGCGCGTCGCTCACTGGCAGGGCGTGGCCGCCGCCGCTTGCGAGCAGTGCGGGCGCAATCAGGTGCCGCTGGTCGCGCCGCTGGAGAAACTGGAAAGCTGGCTGGCGCGTCCGGCCGATGGGCGCTTGCGGCTGATGCTGTCGCCCGATGCCGAACAGACGCTGGCGGAATTGCAGCCGGCTAAACATATCCAGTTGCTGATTGGCGCGGAAGGCGGCCTCGATCCCGAGGAAGCCGTGGCCGCCCGTCTGGCCGGCTTTCAGGCCGTGCGCCTGGGGCCGCGGGTGCTGCGCACCGAGACGGCGGGTCTGGCGGCGCTGGCGGCGCTGCAATTGCTGTGGGGCGACTTCGGGAAGGGGATGGCGGATGTTTGAGTCGGCGGAACTGGGGCACCGGATCGACAGGCGCAGCTTCAAAGGGGAGGCCCCAAAGCTGCGCGCGGCCTTGCTCGATGCGCAGTTCGACATGGTGGAGAAAAAAGAGTTTCCGGTCATCATCCTGATCAGCGGGGTCGATGGCAGCGGCAAGGGCGAGACCATCAATCTGCTTTATTCCTGGCTGGATCCGCGCCACATTTCGACCCTGGCCTTTGACGAGCCGAGCGACGAAGAAGGGGCGCGGCCGACCATGTGGCGCTACTGGCAGGCCCTGCCGGCCAAGGGCAAGATCGGCATCTTCGCGGGCTCCTGGTATTCGCAGCCGATTGCCGATCGCATCCACGGCAAGATGCGCCGCTCGGAGCTCGATGCGCGCCTCCTGGGGATCAACCAGTTCGAGGCGATGCTGGTCAATGAGGGGGCGCTGGTGCTGAAGTTCTGGTTCCATCTGTCGCGCGAGGGCCAGAAATCGCGCCTGAAGGCGATGGAGAAAAACCCGGCCACCGCCTGGCGGGTCACCAAGGAAAGCTACAAGCGCCTGAAAACCTACGACAAGCTGCAAGCGGTCGCCGGCCATGTGCTGCGCGTGACCAATAGCGCCAAGGCGCCGTGGATCATTGTCGAGGGCACGGATGACGCCTACCGTTCATTGACCGTTGGCCGCATCGTGCTCGATGCCATGCGCCGCCGGCTCAAGCAGGAAGGGCGGCTCCTGGTGCCGGTGGCCCCGCCCATCGTGCATCCCATCGACGACAAGAATGTGCTCAGCGAGCTCGATCTCACGCAAAAACTGAGCCGCAAGGAATACGAGAGCGAGCTTGCCAAATATCAGGGGCGCCTCTCGGTGCTGGCGCGCGATTTGCGCTTTCTCAGCAAGCGCTCGCTGGCGCTGGTGTTTGAAGGCCCGGACGCGGCCGGCAAGGGCGGCAGCATCCGCCGCGTCGCGGCGGCGATGGACGCCCGCCAGTACCAGATTATCCAGACCGCCGCGCCGACCGAGGAAGAACGCGCCCAGCCCTATCTCTGGCGCTTCTGGCGCAAGCTGCCGCGCACCGGCCGGGTGGCCATCTTCGATCGCTCCTGGTATGGCCGGGTGCTGGTCGAGCGGGTCGAGGGCTTTTGCCAGGAGCCCGACTGGCTGCGCGCCTATGCAGAGATCAACGATTTCGAGCACCAACTGGTCGAGTCCGGCACCGTGGTGATCAAATTCTGGTTGCAGATTTCCGCCGACGAGCAGTTGCGCCGTTTTCAGGAGCGCCAGGACACCGAGTTCAAGCGCTTCAAGATTACCGACGAGGATTGGCGCAATCGCGAGAAATGGAATGACTACGTGGTCGCGGCCTGCGATATGGTGGACCGCACCTCGACGGGCCTTGCGCCCTGGACCCCGGTCGAAGCCAATAACAAGCGCTTTGCCCGGATCAAGGTGCTAAAGACGGTGTGCGAGCGGCTCGAAGAGGCGCTGCTGGACGAACAGGAGAAATACAAAAAAACATGAGCGATACCCCTTACGACGAGCACTTCGTCTCCTGGTTCCGGGCGGTCACCCCCTACATCAACGCCTTTCGCGGCAAGACCTTCGTCATCGCCTTCGGCGGCAAGGCGGTCGCGAGCGAGTTTCTCAAAACGCTGGCTTACGATGTCAATCTCTTGGCCAGTCTCGGTATCCGTCTGGTGCTGGTGCATGGGGCGCGCCCGCAGATCGAGGAAGCGCTTCGCGAGAAAAATCTCGAACCCATCTATCACCGCGGCTATCGGGTGACCGATGCGCAGGCGCTCGATTGCGTGCTCGACGCCGTTGGCAGCGTCTATCTCGAAATCGAGGCCATGCTCTCGCAGGGTCTACCCAATACGCCGATGGCCAATAGCCGGATTCGCGTCATTGGCGGCAATTTCATCATCGGCCAGCCCATCGGCGTGCTGGACGGCATCGATATGCAGTACGCCGGCAAGGTGCGCAAGGTCGACGCCGAGGGCATCAACGCCCAACTGAGCCTCGGCAACATCGTGCTGCTCAATTGCGAGGGGCCGTCGCCGACCGGCGAAATTTTCAACCTGCCGGGGGAAGAGGTGGCCGAAGCCGTTGCCGTCGCCCTCAAGGCCGACAAGCTGGTTTTCCTGACCGACAGTTGCGGCGTCACCGACAAGGACGGCGAACTGATCGACGCCATGACCGCCGACGAGGCGGAAGCCCTGTCCGGCGGCGGCGATTGGCTCTCATCCGACATCCGCCGCTACCTGCCCTGCGGCTGCCGGGCGACGCGCGCCGGCGTCGGGCGCGTGCACCTGATCGGCTACGCCCAGGACGGCGCGCTCTTGCGCGAACTTTTCACCCATGATGGCGTCGGCACCGTGATCACCCGCGAATCGCTGGAAAATATCCGCGAAGCCAAGCCCGACGACATCGCCGCGCTGATCGCGCTCATCGAGCCCATGGAAGAGGAAGGCATCCTGGTGCACCGGCCGCGCGAACTGCTGGAGCGCGAAATCGAGCATTTCTCCATCATGCTCCACGACGGC
>CAZFHE010000331.1:0-6305 GCA_964518615.1 uncultured Dechloromonas sp.
GGAGGGCGTCGGCACCGGCATGGTCGGCGCGCCGGCCTGCGGCGACGTGATGAAATTGCAGATCAAGGTCAACAAATCCGGCGTCATCGAGGACGCCAGGTTCAAGACCTACGGCTGCGGCTCGGCCATCGCCTCGTCGTCGCTGGTGACTGAGTGGGTCAAGGGCAAGACCGTCGATCAGGCATTGAGCATCAAGAATACCCAGATCGCAGAGGAACTGGCGCTGCCGCCGGTCAAGATCCACTGCTCCATCCTGGCCGAGGACGCCATCAAGGCGGCCGTGGCCGATTACAGGAAGAAACACGGAGAATAATCATGGCCATTACCCTGACCAACGCGGCGGCCAAGCATGTCGCCAATTTCCTCGAAAAGCGCGGCAAGGGCATCGGCCTGCGCCTGGGCGTGCGGACTTCGGGCTGTTCCGGCATGGCCTACAAGCTGGAATTCGTCGACCAGCTCAACGAGGACGACCTGAGCTTCGAGAGCGGCGGCATCAAGGTCATCGTCGACGCCAAGAGCTTGCCGTATCTCGACGGCATGGAACTGGACTTCGCCCGCGAGGGGCTGACGGAAGGCTTCAGGTTCAATAATCCCAACGTCAAGGATCAGTGCGGTTGTGGTGAATCGTTCAACGTCTAGGGCGTTGGGGGGTTGGCGCTGGCTCGGCGGGGCGTCGTTGCACCGCACTTGCCGTACATTCGTACTGTCTGCGTGCGGTGCGCCTAGCCCCGCCTTCGCTTTGAGGTGTGGCGCATTCTGATGCGCCGTTTTTCCGGGGCTTGCAGTTGGACCTGAACGCTGATTTCTTCTCCCTGTTTGAATTGCCGCGGGCTTTCCGGCTGAACGAGCCGGAACTCGATTCGCGTTTTCGTGATGTGCAGGCGCGGGTGCATCCCGACCGTTTCGCCAGCGCGCCGGAAAGCGAGCGGCGCTTGTCCCTGCAATGGGCGACGCAGGCCAACGAGGCTTACCAGACCCTGAAAAGACCGCTGGCCAGGGCGCGCTATCTGCTGGAACTGAACGGCCACGCCATTCAGGCCGAGAACAACACGGCCATGCCCGCCGATTTCCTGATCGAGCAGATGGAATGGCGCGAGGCGGTGATGGAAGCGCGCGCCGGCGGCGATCACCACGAACTGGAACGCCTCTACCACCGCCTGCGCGCCGATCTCGCCGGCCGCTACGAGGAAGTCGGCCGCCTGCTCGACGACGACCGGGATTTCGCCCAGGCCGCCGACCGGGTCTGCCGCCTGATGTTCCTGGAAAAACTGCTGGCCGACATCGACGATGCGCTGGCGGCGCTGGAAGAATAAACATGGCCCTGTTCCAAATCGCCGAACCGGGCGAATCCGCGGCGCCGCATGAGCACAAGCTGGCCATCGGCATCGATCTCGGCACCACCAATTCGCTGGTCGCCACGGTGCGCAGCGGCCTGGCGGTCTGTCTCAGCGACGAAAGCGGGCGTTCCTTGCTGCCTTCGGTCGTCCGCTACCATGCCGACGGTTCGGCCGAGGTCGGCTTCGAGGCGCAGAAAAACCAGGCGGTCGATCCGCGCCATACCGTCGTTTCGGTCAAGCGTTTCATGGGGCGCGGCCTCAAGGACATCGCCCACGTCGAAGCCATGCCCTACGATTTCGTCGATGCGCCGGGCATGGTCAGGCTGCGCACCCATGCCGGCGTCAAGAGTCCGGTCGATGTTTCCGCCGAGATTCTGAAAAATCTCAAGGCCCGCGCCGAGGCGGCCCTGGGCGGCGATCTGGTGGGCGCGGTGATTACCGTCCCGGCCTATTTCGACGACGCCCAGCGCCAGGCCACCAAGGACGCCGCCCGGCTGGCCGGGCTGAACGTGCTGCGCCTGTTGAACGAGCCGACCGCCGCCGCCATCGCCTACGGCCTCGACAACGCGGCGGAAGGCGTCTATGCGGTCTATGACCTGGGCGGCGGCACCTTCGACATTTCCATACTCCGGCTGACCAAGGGCGTTTTCGAGGTCATGGCGACCGGCGGCGATTCGGCGCTGGGCGGCGACGACTTCGATCACCGCATCTACTGCTGGGTGATCGAGCAGGCGCGGCTGCAACCGCTGTCGCCGGAAGATGCGCGGCTCCTGATGACGCGCTGCCGCGAAGCCAAGGAATTCCTGACCCTGAACCCGGAAGCACCGATCACCGCCCGCCTGGGCACGGGCGAGATGGTCGATCTCAAGCTCGATGTCGCCACCTTCGCGGCCATTACCCTGACGCTGGTGGCGAAAACCCTGCAACCGGTGAAGAAGGCCATGCGCGACGCCGGCTTGCGCGTCGGCGAGGTCAAGGGCGTGGTCATGGTCGGCGGCGCGACGCGCATGCCGCAAATCCAGAAGGCGGTTGGCGATTTCTTCCGCCAGGAGCCCTTGACCAATCTCGATCCGGACAAGGTCGTCGCGCTGGGGGCCGCGACCCAGGCCAATCTCTTGGCCGGCAACAAGACCGGCAAGGACGACTGGCTGCTGCTCGATGTCATCCCGCTGTCGCTCGGCCTGGAAACCATGGGCGGCCTGACCGAGAAGCTGATTCCCCGCAATGCCACGATTCCGACCGCGCGCGCCCAGGAATTCACCACCTTCAAGGATGGACAGACGGCCATGGCCATCCATGTCGTCCAGGGCGAGCGCGAAATGGTTGCCGATTGCCGCTCGCTGGCCCGTTTCGAGCTGCGCGGCATTCCGCCCATGGTGGCTGGCGCGGCGCGCATTCGCGTGACTTTCCAGGTCGATGCCGATGGCCTCTTGTCGGTTTCGGCCCGCGAGCAGACCACCGGCGTCGAATCCCGCGTCACGGTCAAGCCCTCCTACGGCCTGTCCGACGAGGAAATCGCCAGCATGCTCCAGGATTCGCTGGCCCATGCCAAGGACGACGCCATGGCCCGCGCCCTGCGCGAAGCCCAGGTCGAGGCCGATCGCATGATCGAGGCGACCGAGGCGGCGCTCTCCGAGGACGCCCATCTGCTGAATGCCGCCGAGCAGGACAAAATCCGCGCCAGTATCGAGAGCCTGCGCGCGGCGGCGGCTGGCGACAATCGCCGCGTGATCAATATCGCCATGGACGATCTCGGGTTCGAGACCCAGGAATTCGCCCACCGCCGCATGGATCAAAGCATCAAGAAAGTGCTCGCCGGCCGCAAGGTCGATGAAATCAAGATGGGAGAAAGCTGATGACCCAGCTCATCGTATTGCCGCATGTCGAGAGTTGCCCGGAAGGGGCCGTCATCGAGGCGGAGGAGGGCAAGTCGATTTGCCACAATCTGCTTGAAAACGGCATCGAGCTCGATCACGCCTGCGAAATGTCCTGCGCCTGCACCACCTGCCATGTGATTGTCCGCGAAGGCTTTTCCTCGCTGAATCCGGCCGAGGAGGACGAAGAAGATCTGCTGGACAAAGCCTGGGGCCTGGAGCCGAATTCCCGCCTGGGCTGCCAGGCCATCGTCGGCAACACGCCGCTGGTGGTCGAAATTCCCAAGTACAGCATCAATATGGCGAAAGAGGGACACCGGAAATGAAATGGACCGACATCAACGATATCGCCATCGAACTGGCTGATGCCCATCCGGACAAGGATCCCTTGAAGCTCAATTTCGTCGATCTGCGCGACTGGGTGCTGGCCTTGCCCGGTTTCGACGACGACCCCAGGCATTGCGGCGAAAAGATTCTGGAAGCCATCCAGCAGGCCTGGATCGACGAAGTGGCGTGAATGACGCGGAATCTCCCCGGTGGGCCGCTAGCGGACGGTTCCGGGCGTGGCCATGACCACGCTGCAAGCGCAAGCCCCGGCCTTCAGGCCGGGGACAAGCGAGCCAAGCCAGATTGTGGTGCCGAAGGCGCCCCAAAATCGTGGCGAAGAAGCTCCGGGCTTTTGCCCGGAGAGACTCACAATGGCAGCCCGATTGGCTAGAATGCCTCGCCATCGCGAAAAAAGGGGAAAAGCATGAACGGGCAGGCAGCAACGCATTACAGCGTTCTCGGCCTTACGCCGGAAGCCACATTGGGCGAAATCAAGGCGGCTTATCGAGAGCGTATCGAAGCCTTGCGCCAACGCCTCAATACGCCGGAACGACCGGATGAAGCGCAACTGGATGCGCTGCGCCAGGCCATCGCGACGCTCGGCGACCCGCAAGCCCGCGCCGCTTACGATGCGCAGCAGGCCTTGCTTGCGACCGTGGCCCAGGCTGCAAGCAATGTCCCGCCGGTTCTGCCACCGGTTCTGCCACCCCTCCCGTCGCTGCCCGCCGTGGCGGCGGCCGATGCCGGGCAGGGACGCGAGGAGAAATTCAGCTTCGAGGGCGAAGGCGGCGAGTATTTCCGCATCTGGATCGTCAATCTGCTGCTGTCCATCCTCACCCTCGGCATTTATTCGGCCTGGGCCAAGGTAAGGCGCGAGCAATATTTTCACCGCAATCTGCTGCTCGACGGCTCCGGTTTCGATTACCACGGCCAGCCCATCCCCATTCTCAAGGGGCGGATCGTCGCCGTCTTGCTGCTGATCGGTCTGTCGCTGGCGGAAAAAGCCGGCCCGGCGGCCTACGGCATCGCCTTGCTGGCGCTCGTGCCGGTCGTGCCCTGGCTGGCGGTCAAGGCCTTTCGTTTTCGCGCCCACAACACCAGTTACCGCGGCCTGCGCTTCTCCTTTCACGCCACCTATGGCCAGGCGGCCAAGGTTTTCATCGGTTACGGCCTCCTGACCCTGCTGACGATGTGGCTGGCCTTTCCGCTGTTCTACCGGCAATTGCGCAAATTCGTGCTGGATAACACCCGTTTTGGCACGACTTCCTTGACCTGCGCGGTCGGCATTGGCGAGATTTACCGTATTTTCCTGCGCTCGGCGCTGCTGATATTGCTGGCAGGCGTGCTGGCGCTTCTGGTCGGCATCCTCTTCGCGGCCACCGGAAACGGCGAGAACCGAGCAATTGGGACCATACTCGTCGCTGCCGCACTGATTCCCCTCTTGTATTTAATGGTTCTGACCGTGCTTTTCCCCTATATCCAGGCGCGCACGATCAATGCCGTGTGGGGTAGCACGACCCTGGGGGCGCACGCCTTCGTCAGCCGCCTGCCGGTCGGCGGCTATATCAGGCTGACCCTGGCGAACTGGCTGGCCATTCTTTTTACGCTCGGTCTCTTCATTCCCTGGGCGCGCGTGCGCGTCGCGCGCTTTCGCGCCGAACATCTGGCGCTGGCCGTCGCCGGCAATCTCGACGATTTCGTGGCCGCCGAGGCCAGCGCCGCCACGGCGGTCGGCGACGAGGCGGCCGAGATGTTCGATCTGGATATCGGCCTGTGAGCGGCCTTCCGGCGAGCTTCTTCGACGGGCGCACGCCACGGCGGCAGACGGTCGAACTCTTCGCCGAGGGCGACGAAATCCTCATTCGCGGCGCGTTCGGCGAGCGCCGAATGCCCCGCGCCCAGGTGGAGATTTCCGAGCCGCTGGGCCGGGCGCCGCGCCTCTTGCGCCTGCCCGACGGGGCGGTGTGCGAAATCGCCGACCACCCGGCTTTCGCTGAATGGCTGACCGCGGCCGGTTTCGCCGATTCGCCGGTGGTGCGCTTGCAGGCGCGCTGGTCCTGGGCGGTGGCGGCCCTGGCGGCCTCCGTGCTCCTCTTGCTGGCCGCCTATTTCTGGGGACTGCCGGCGGTCAGCAAGGCGCTGGCCCCGCGCATTCCCGAGTCCGTGGTTCAGTCCCTGTCGGCCTATACCCTGAATTTCCTCGACCAGCGCCTGCTGCGGCCCTCACGCCTGCCGCAGGCGCGCCAGGACGCCTTGCAGGCGCATGTCGCCGCCGTGTTGCAAGCAAAGCCCGGCCGGCCGGCCTACCGCCTGCTATTTCGCTCGGCGCCGATGGGGCCGAATGCCTTTGCATTGCCCAATGGCGATCTGGTGGTCTTCGACGAGCTGCTCGCCCTGGCCAAGAACGACGACGAGGTGGCCGGCGTCGTCGCCCACGAACTCGGGCATGTCGCCCATCGCCACGGCTTGCGCCAGTTGATCCAATCCTCGGTCGTCTCCTTTGCCGCCGGCCTGTATCTCGGCGATCTGTCCGCGCTCGCCAGCGGCTTGGCCGCACTCGCGCTGGAGTCGCGCTATTCGCGCGACTTCGAGCTGGAGGCCGACGCCTATGCGGCGGCGGCGATGCAAGCGGCGGGGCAGGGCGTCGAGCCCTTGGCGACGATGCTCGAACGCCTGTCGGCCAGCGCCGGCGGCCAAAGGGGGACGGGCTGGGACGGGTTGTCGAGCCATCCCGACACGGCGGAGCGCATCCGCCGCCTGCGCGCCG
>CAZFHE010000332.1:0-5169 GCA_964518615.1 uncultured Dechloromonas sp.
CTGCTGGCCGGGATGTACCTGTTGTTTGTGATGAATGAAACCCTGGCGCATTACTCACCCGAAGAGATCGCTCAATTCGCCCGTGAGGCCCGAAGTATGAGGCCAGCAGGAGGAATCGGGAATGTGTAGATACCTATGCCCCGCCAGCGGGGGAAGGCTGGGATGGGGGCATCAATACAAACTGATTAGCCGCTTGGCAAACAAATACAACAACATAAGGACACGGCATGCTCGGCGGCATTCTCTCTTTCGCGCTGACGCGGCGGACCATCGTTCTGCTCGCCCTCTTCGCCTTCAGCGTGGCGGGTTTTGTCGCCTATGAGCGGCTCAATGTCGAGGCTTATCCCAATCCCGCGCCGGTGATTCTGGAAATCACGGCCCAGGCCCCCGGGCTGTCGGCCGAGGAAATGGAGCGCTATTACACGCGTCCGATGGAAATCGGGCTCGCCACGACGCCGGGCGTCGACAGCATTCGCTCGACCTCGTTTTACGGCCTCTCCTTTGTGCGCGTGACCTTCAAATATGGCATCGACTATCACTTCGCCTACACCCAGGCCGCGCTGAGCCTGCAACAAAATGTGACTCTGCCCAAGGGCGTGCAGCCGGAAATTCAGGCATCGAGCCTGGTTGGCGAAATTTTCCGCTACCAGCTTGTCGGCCCGGATTCTCTCGGACTCGCCGAATTGCGCGCGCTACAAGACTGGGTCGTGACCCCGCGCCTCTTGACCGTGCCCGGCGTCGCCCAGGTCGTGACCTGGGGCGGCGCGACGAAGGAATATGGGGTCAATGCCGATCTCGTAAGGCTTCAGGCTTACGGCGTCACCTTGCCGCAGATCATCGAGGCGATCGGCAACGCCAACAGCAATGTCGGCGGGCGCACCGTCAATATCGGGCAGCAGTCGGTGAATATTCGCGGCATCGGGCTGATTCGCGATACCGCCGACATCGGCAATATCGTGCTTCTACAGCATCGCGGCACGCCGGTTCGCGTCAAGGACGTGGCCCAGGTCGAGATCGGCCACGCGCCGCGGCTCGGCCGGGCGGGGCGCGATGGGGAGGATGATGTCGTCACCGGCATCGTGGTGATGAACCGCACCCAGCAAACCAATGAGGTCGTCACAAGGCTTACGCGCGAGGTCGAGGAAATCAACCGCGACGGCGCGCTGCCGCCCGGCGTCAAGATGACGCCCATTTACGATCGCGGCGTCCTCGTCGGCCTCACCACGCACACCGTGCTGCACAACCTGATGACCGGCTGCCTGCTGGTTTTTCTGATCCAGTGGATTTTTCTCGGCAATCTGCGCAGCGCCATCATCGTCGGCGCGAGCATTCCCTTTGCCTTGTTTTTCAGCATCATTCTCCTGGCGCTGACGGGCGAATCGGCCAACCTGCTCTCCTTGGGCGCGGTGGATTTCGGCATCATCGTCGATTCGGCGGTCATTCTGGTCGAGAACATTTTCCGCAATTTTCAAAAGAGCAAGGAAGAACGCGCCGAATTGCTCGACCAGCTCGCGCAGTCCCCCGCCGGCAGCGCGATGAGCGGGCGGCACGCGCCGGTCTGGCCGACGCGTCTGCGGATGATTTTTCTCTCCGCCTTGCAAGTCGACCGCGCCGTGCTGTTCTCATCCGCCATCACCGTCGCCGCCTTCATCCCGCTCTTTACCATGCAAGGCGTCGAAGGCCAGATTTTCGGGCCCATGGCGCGCACCTACGCCTATGCGCTGACCGGCGCGCTGATCGCGACCTTCACGGTAACGCCGGTGCTGGCCGCGCTGCTCCTGCCCAAAAAAATCGAGGAAAAAGAAACCCGGATCGTGAGCGCCATTCGCCGCGCCTACACCCCCTTGCTCGACTGGGCGCTCTGCCGGCGCAAAACCACGCTTGCCATCGGCCTCGCTTTTCTTGCCTTTTCGGGCTCGCTCTTGCCCTTCATCGGCTCGGAATTTCTGCCCGCGCTGGAAGAAGGCAATTTATGGATACGCGCCACCATGCCGACCACCATGTCGCTCGAAGCCGGCGCGGACAAGGTCAAGCGCATGCGCGAACTGGTCAAGGCCCATCCCGAAGTCATTACCGTCGTCTCCCAGCATGGCCGCCCCGACGACGGCAGCGATGCCTCCGGCTTCTATAACGCCGAGCTCTTCGTGCCGCTCAAACCCTTCGAGCTATGGCCGCGCGGCCATAGCAAGGAGAAGCTGGTCAGCGCCTTGCAAAAAAGCTTCGCCGACGAATTCCCCGGCATTGAATTCAATTTTTCTCAATATATTCAAGACAATATTGAAGAAGGGCTCTCCGGCGTCAAGGGCGCGAATTCGGTCAAGATCATCGGAGCCGATCTCGCGATGCTCGAAAAGCTTGCCGATCAGGTGCTGCACGAATTGCGGCAAGTCCGGGGCATCGAGGATCTCGGCGTATTCCGCGTGCTCGGGCAACCCAATCTCAATATCGCCGTAGACCGCGAAAAAGCCGCCCGCTTCGGGCTCAATACCGGCGACATCAACGCCGTCGTCGAAGCCGCCCTGGGCGGCGCAGAGGCAACGACGGTGCTCGAAGGCGACCGGCAATTCGCGCTGACGGTGCGGCTCGCGCCGCAATACCGCGACAATCTGGAGGCCATTTCACAAATCAAGGTCGGCTATGCGACGCCCGAGGGCGCGACCGCCCATATCCCCCTTTCGGCGCTCACCCGCATCAGCCTCGACACCGGCGCATCCTACATTTACCGCGAAAAAAATCAGCGCTTCGTGCCGGTCAAATTCAGCGTGCGGGGCCGCGATCTGGGCTCCACCGTCGCCGAGGCGCAGTCGCGCGTGCGCGACAACGTCGAGCTGCCGCACGGCTACCGCATCGCCTGGGCGGGCGAATTCGGCGCCCTGCAAGACGCCAGGGATCGCTTGACGCTGGTCATCCCGATCACGCTGGGCATCATCCTGCTGCTCCTCTTCACCCTCTTCAATTCGCTGAGGGACAGCCTCTTGACCCTGGCGGCCATTCCCTTCTCGATCGCTGGCGGCATCATCGCCCTGTATCTCGCCGGCCTGGACTTGAGCATTTCGGCGGCCATCGGCTTCGTCTCGCTCTTTGGCGTCTCGGTGATGAACGGCATTCTGGTGCTGACCTATTTCAATCACCTGATGCTCGACGGCATGAGCGCGCTCGAGGCCATGCGCGCCGCCGCCGAACATCGCATGCGGCCCATGCTGATGACCGCCTTCTCCGCCGCGATCGGCCTCTTGCCCGCCGCCTTCTCGACCGGCATCGGCAGCCAGGTGCAAAAGCCGCTGGCCACGGTGGTGGTCGGCGGCATGCTGCTCGGCCCCATCATGCTGCTCATCGTCACGCCCGCCCTGCAAGTCATCGTGCTCGAAGCCTCCACCCGACGCCGGGCGAAAAAAGCCGCGCATCAGCCCCCCAAGGACCGCGATGAATAACAGAAACCCCCTGCCCTGGCTCGCGAGCCTAGCCCTGTTCGCCCTATGCGCTACCGGATGCGCGGTCGGCCCCGACTACCGCCGCCCGCCGCTCCCCGAAGCCAAGGCTTATACGCGCGCGCCCATCGCCGCCGCCCCGGCGGGCGAAAGCGAGGCGCAGCATCTCGACCGCGGCGCGAAAGTCCCCAAACCATGGTGGCAAGCCTTCGGCTCGCCCACCATCGACGCCCTCGTCGAACACGCCTTTCGCCAAAACCCGGGCCTCGATGCCGCCCGGGCCGCCCTGCGCCGGGCAGAAGCCAACCGGGCCGCGCAATACGGGAGCTATTTACCCGCCGTGCAGGCGGATTATTCCGCCAGCCGCCAGCGCGAAGCCGTCGGCCTCATCTCGCCCACCCTCGAATCCGGCAAGGCGCGCTACACGCTCCATACCGCGCAACTCAGCATCGCCTACGCGCCGGATGTATTCGGACTGAATCGCCGGGCCGTCGAATCCCTCGCCGCGCAAGAAGCCGCCCAGCGCTTCGAGCGGGACGCCGCCCAGACCACGCTGGCGGCCAACGTCGTCTGCGCCGCCATCGAAATCGCCTCTCTGGAAGCGCAACGACGCGCCCGGCAAGCGGCCTTGGCCGCCGCCCATGAGGCGAGCGCCCAAGTGCTCCGGCAACTCGCGGCGGGCTTCGCATCGGCGCTCGATCTGGCCGCGCAAGAAGCCGCCGCCGCCCAGATGGATGCGGCCATTCATCCGCTCGAAAAACAACTGGAACAGACGCGCAATCTTCTCGCCGCGCTGATCGGCGAGCCGCCCGAGGCCCTCGATATTCATATCGACCTCGACGCGCTGACCCTGCCGACGCATTTGCCCTTGAGCCTACCAAGCGCGCTGATCGAAACCCGGCCCGACGTCCGCGCGGCGGAAGCCGAGGTTCAGGCGGCCAGCGCCGACGTCGGCCTCGCCATCGCCAACCGTCTGCCGCAATTCACGATCACCGCCGCCCATGGCGGAAGCGCGACGCGCCTATCCAGGCTGTTTGGCGACGGCCATATTTTTTGGAGCCTCTTGGGCGGACTGACCCAGCCCATTTTCGACTTCGGCGCGCTCAAGCATCGCCAACAGGCCGCCGAAGCCGCGCTCGAACAGGCCATCGCGCAATATCGCCAAACCGTGCTGAGCGCCTTCCAGAATGTCGCGGACAGCCTGTATGCCCTCGATGCCGACGCCAAAAGCCTGAAAGCAACGGAGCGCCTGGAAGCCGCCGCCAAAAAAACCCGCGATCTCTCCCAAATCCAGCTCGAGGCCGGCGACATCAATCGCTTGACCCTGCTCGTCGCCGAACAGGCTTATCAAGAAGCCAGACTCGCGCGCATCGAAGCCAAGGCCAGCCGTTTCATCAGCGCGGCGGCGCTCCATCAATCGCTGGGCGGGGGGCTCGACGATAGAACCGGCGATTAAGGGTTGCATGGTAGGGGCACGGCATGCCGTGCCCCTACAGGAAATGGCAATGAAATCATCTCAATCCGTAATTGCCGGGTGAATAGAGCAATTTTGATTCAAGGGCGGACAAGCACAGACTTCCGCGCCCACGCGCTTTGCACCCCTCGCCCGCTTGCGGGGTGTAGCGGGGGTTTCGCGGAGCGCTGCTCCGCGCCCGCGGAACGGGACGGCCCTGCATGGCCGTCCCTCCAAGGGCCGGGGGAGAGGGCAGCGTGCCAAAATTTGGCCTTGCTGGCACGGATG
>CAZFHE010000333.1:0-2817 GCA_964518615.1 uncultured Dechloromonas sp.
ATCCGCGATCTGCACGCCTGCCAGGAGCATCGCCCTGGCCTGGCCATGGTTGATTCGGCCAAGGGCATCACCAATTTCCACTCGCCGAACGACATCATCGTCGATGCTTCGATGCCGGCCATGATCCGCGCCGGCGGCAAGATGTGGGGGGCCGATGGCCGGACTTACGACTGCAAGGCGGTCATGCCGGAATCGACGTTCGCCCGCATTTACCAGGAGATGATCAACTTCTGCAAATGGCATGGCAATTTCGATCCGAGGACCATGGGCACGGTGCCGAACGTCGGCCTGATGGCCCAGCAGGCCGAGGAATACGGCTCGCACGACAAGACCTTCGAAATCGCCGAGGACGGCATTGCCAATATCGTCGATATCGACACCGGCGAAGTGCTGCTGACGCAACATGTCGAGCAGGGCGACATCTGGCGCATGTGTCAGGTCAAGGACGCGCCGATCCGCGACTGGGTCAAGCTCGCCGTTACCCGCGCCCGCAATTCCGGCATGCCGGCCGTTTTCTGGCTGGACCCCTATCGTCCGCATGAGAATGAGTTGATCAAGAAGGTCAACCAATACCTCAAGGATTACGACACCAGCGGCCTCGACATCCAGATCATGTCCCAGGTCCGCGCCATGCGTTTCACGCTTGAGCGCGTCATTCGCGGCCTCGATACCATCTCGGTCACCGGCAACATCCTGCGCGACTATCTGACCGATCTCTTCCCCATCATGGAACTGGGCACCTCGGCCAAGATGCTGTCCATCGTTCCGCTGATGAATGGCGGCGGCATGTACGAAACCGGCGCTGGCGGCTCGGCCCCCAAGCACGTGCAGCAACTGACCCAGGAAAATCACCTGCGCTGGGATTCCCTGGGCGAGTTTCTGGCCCTGGCGGTGTCGCTGGAAGAACTGGGCATCAAGGAAAACAACGCCCGTGCCAAGCTCCTGGCCAAGACCCTGGATGCCGCTACCGGCAAGCTTCTGGACAACAACAAGTCGCCCTCGCCCAAGACGGGCGAGCTCGACAATCGCGGCTCGCAGTTCTATCTCGCGATGTACTGGGCGCAGGAACTGGCGGCCCAGAAGGAGGATGCCGAATTGGCCGCTCACTTCGCCAAGCTGGCCAAGACCCTCTCCGACAACGAAGCCGCCATCGTCGCCGAACTGAAGGCGGTGCAGGGCAAGCCGGTCGATATCGGCGGCTACTACAAGGTTGATACCGAGAAGTGCAAGGCGGTAATGCGTCCGAGTCCGACGCTGAACGCCGCCTTGCAGGCGATGCGCTAAGCGTCCCGCCGGCCGGCGTCGGCACACCAGACAACGGAGGCCCTCGGGCCTCCGTTTTTTATGCGATGACCACGGTGCAAGCGAGAAACCCGGCCGTCAGGCCGGGGACAAGCGAGCCAAGCGTGATCTTGGCGCCGAAGGCGTCGCCCTGGCGTCCGCATGAGAGCGGTTCCGGCGGCCGGGGCGGAGTGCGATAATGGCGGGCCGGCGTTTTGGCCGACCATCATTTCGTCCGACCTGCCGTGGATTCCCCGCACAAGCTTAATCCCATTGCTGTTTTCGATTCCGGCCTCGGCGGCCTGACAGTTCTGAGCGCCTTGCGCCAGCGTCTGCCGGACGAGGATTTCTTCTATTTCGCCGATACCCGTTTTCTGCCCTATGGCGACCGGCCGGAAGACTTCATCCGCGAGCGCGGCCTCGCTATCGCCAGCGCGCTGGCGCGGCGGGGCGTCAAGGCGATTGTCATTGCCTGCAATACGGCAACGGTGGCGGCCGCCGATGCCATTCGCGCAGCGACACCCTTGCCCGTCGTTGCGCTGGAGCCCGGGGTCAAGCCCGCCGCGGCGATGACGAAAACCGGCGTCGTCGGCGTGCTGGCGACCACGCGCACCCTGGCGAGCGCGCGCTTTCGCCGGCTGGTCGACAGCTACGCCAGCCACATTCGCCTTGTGACGCAAGCCTGCCCGGGGCTGGCCGAGGCCATCGAGAAAGAGGGCGTGGACGGCCCCATGATCGAGCGCTTGCTCGATGCCTATATCGCGCCGCTGGCGGCGGCGGGGGCGGACGTGGTCGTCCTCGGCTGCACCCATTATCCCTGGGTGGCGGCGGCCATTGCGCGGCGCATGCCGGCTGGCGCGCGCTTGCTGGATACCGGCGAGCCGGTGGCCCGGCAACTCGAACGCCTGCTCTTGGCTGGCAAGATCGACGGCGGCGGCCAGGGGCGATTGGCGCTGGCGACCAGCGGCGCGCCGCAGCCGGTGATTGCCACGGTCAGCCGGCTTCTTGGCCAAAGCGTTGCCGTCGAGCATTGGGAGCCGGATCCCGCCTGAAACGCCATTGCCGCTGGCCGGCTCCTACGCGACCCGGATCAGGGGGAAAACTTTCTCAACGAAGGCGAAAGCGAACCGGAATCAAGGTTTCGCGCGGGGCGTCGGCGGGCAAGGCGCGTAGCGCCCGGACGGCCCGCAGGGCCGCATCGTCGAGCAGGGGGTGGCCGCTACTCTGTTCAACCCGCGCCGCGATGACGCTGCCCTCGGGCGACAAGAGCAGCAAGACCAGGACTTCGCCCTCCAGGCCACGGGCGATGGCCTCGGCGGGGTAGAAGTCGCCGCGTTCTTGCTGCTCGCTGAACTGGCGGCGGATTTCCCGCTGCCAGCCGGGGGCGGCGGCGGACGGGGAGGGCGCGGGCTTGAGCGGCCGTGGCCTTACGGCTGGCGGGGCGATGGGGGGCGGCGGCTCGGGCAGGGAAAGCGGCACGATTTCAGGCGCGGCTTCGGGCGCGGCGGGCGGCGCTTGCAGCCGCGCCAGCAGGGG
>CAZFHE010000334.1:0-11709 GCA_964518615.1 uncultured Dechloromonas sp.
GTCGATGCCTTCCTGATTTTTCGGGGCGCCATCGACGGGCTGAATGACCTTGAAATTGGGTAGCGAAACAACCGGCATCGAAAAATCCTTGTTGACGCTCGGCAATACCGCTTCCAGGTAAGGCGGAACGGAATAAACTACCGACAGGGAGGGGAAATGCAACGTGCCCGGGGCATTGTGGAATATTTCCTTCAGACTGTCGAAAAGCTTGACTTCATCGCCAGAGGGAGCGGAAATGCGTTCCAGCGAGTCAACGATCAGTACGATTTTTTTGCATCGAGTGTGCTGACGGATGGTTTTGGCAATTTCTTCGGAGAACTTGACGGCTTCGTCATAGAAGTCCGACGAGGATTGAGCGAATTGGATCAGATGCTTGCGAAAATCGGGATTCTCCTGAAGGGTGGCTTCTATTTCGACGCTGGTCCCCGCACCGCCAAGCTTGAGTTTGGGATTGAGTTCAACATTTGAGCCGAGCAATCGTTTGGTTCGTTGCCAGATGGAGTCGGAGAAATGATCTTTGCCAATTTCTTTTCGTACAGCATCGGCCAAACCAGCCAGGGCGGTCATCAATAGTTCGGCCAGGCTGAGTTGCGGGTCATTCAGGTTCAGGTAAGCACTGGCATCGCAGTAATAGGCCGCGATGTTGTTGGCGCGCAATTCTTTGACCAGTCGGTTGAGTTCGGTGGTTTTGCCCGAGCCGCGCAAGCCGCTGAACAGATAACAACGGCCTGGGTCTGGCTCCTCCTCCCAATAGATGCATTGGTGCAAATTGGCGACAGGATCATTTTCGTCATCCGACGCCCGGTTGACATACCACTTGCTTACATCGACTCCGCCAGGCGCACTTTCTGGAAGCGCGTTGAAGATGCTGCGAAGCAGGTTTGATTGATCGGACATTTTTGAGTACCGGCGTGATTTGATGTAGAGCGGGAGCAACCAGGCTTTGTGGACAACGCCTGATTTTGAGGCTAGGGGATTTTACGTGCCGGGGCGATGGAATGAAAGGCTTGTTGCGGGCGTTAGAGTACGGCCTCTCCATCGTCAGTCTCGGCGAATTGCATGGCGTGCAGGCGGGTGTAGTGTCCGTTTTTCGGCAGCAGTTCGGCGTGCGTGCCGCGTTCGACGATGCGCCCGTGGTCCATGACCAGGATCAGGTCGGCTTTTTCGATGGTCGACAGGCGATGGGCGATGACCAGGGTGGTGCGGTTGAGCGTGGCGCTTTCCAGCGCGGCCTGGATGTGGCGTTCCGACTCGGTGTCCAGCGCCGAGGTGGCTTCGTCGAGAATCAGCAGCGGAGCATCTTTGAGGATGGCGCGGGCGATGGCCAGGCGCTGGCGCTGGCCGCCGGAGAGCATGACGCCGTTTTCGCCGATCAGGGTGTCGTAGCCCTGCGGCAGGCGCTCGATGAATTCCGCCGCGTTGGCGGCGCGGGCGGCTTGTTCGATGCGCTCGCGCGGCAGGCTGGCGAGGTCGCCGTAGGCGATATTGTTGGCGACGGTGTCGTTGAATAGCGAAACCTGTTGTGTGACCAGCGCAATATGGCGGCGCAGATTGCGCAGGGTGTAGTCCTCGACATTGACGCCGTCGAGCAGAATCTGTCCCTCTTCGTGGTGGTAGAAGCGCGGAATCAGATTGGCCAGCGTCGATTTGCCGCTGCCGGATCGGCCGACCAGCGCGACCATCTGTCCCGGTTCGGCGACGAAATGAATGTCATGCAGCACCGGCTCTTCGGCGCCGGGGTAGGTGAAGTTCAGCTTGCGCACCTCGACGCGCCCGGTGATCCGCTCGCGCTCGATCACGCCCTGGTTGCGCTCCGGCGCTTCGTCGAGTTGCGAGAAAATGCTTTCGGCCCCGGCCAGTCCCCTCTGAATCGTCTCGTTGACTTCCGACAATTGGCGGATCGGCTTGGGCAACATGCCGGCGGCGGTGATATAGGCGACCAGATCGCCGACCGAGGCGTCGCCGCGCAGGAACAAAACCAGAAACAGGATCACCGACATGCTGGAGAAGGTGATGACTTGCAAGAGCGGCGTAAAGGTCGAGGAAGTCTTGACCATGCGCAATTGCTTGGCGGTATTTTCCTCGCTGGCCTTCCGGAAGCGTTCCGATTCGTAATCCTCGCCGCCGAAGCTGCGCACGACGCGATAACCCTGGATGGTTTCCGAGGCGATATGGGTCAGATCGCCCATCGCCACCTGGATTTTCCGGGCCTGCTTGCGAAAGCGCCGGCTCGCGCTATTGACCGTGAAACCGATGATGGGCAGCACGCCGACGACGACCAGGGTCAGTTTCCAGTTCATCCACAGCAGATAGCCGAACAGGAAAATCACGGTCAGCCCCTCGCGGATCACCACCTTGATGGCATCGGTGGCGGCCCCGGTGACCATGGTCACGTTGTAGGTGATGCGCGAAATCAGATAACCCGAGTTGTTCTGATCGAAATAACGGTTGGGCAGCTTGAGCAGGCTATCGAACAGGGCGCGCCGCAAATCGTGGATCAGACCAAGCGAGACGCGCGCCAGATAATAATTGCCAAGAAAGGAGCCGAATCCCTGCCAGATGACGATCATGATCATCAGGATCGGCACGCCATACATCAATTCGATGCCGCCGATCAGCGGAAACTCGTGCAGGGTGGCGCTGGCGGGCGAGGTCAGGCCATCGACGAAATATTTGAGAACCACCGCCAGCATCGGCTGGGCCGAGGCGAAGATCACATAGCCGAAAAGACTGAGGGCAAACAGGCCGACAAAGGGTCCCAGGTAGTGCAAGAGCCGCAGGTAGATTTTCAGCGACGAATCGTGCGAGGAAGGGGCTCGTTGCGGCATCGGAAGCTTTCCGGCCGAGGCCGGGTGAAATCGGGAGGCGAGAGTTTAGCATGGCGCGATTTCGCCGCTTCCTCCGGCAAAAGACGGGTGGAAGTCGCGCTTCTCCCGAGGGGGGCGGGGAAGTCCCAGGACTTCAGCCTAGGGGCTCAACGCGCCTTGAACGTCTTGTGGCAGCCCTGGCAGCTCTCGTACACCGCCTGGTAGGGCGCATCCAGCTGCTGGCGATCCTTCGTTTGCGCGGCTGCCAGCAAGGCATCGGCGGCGGCGATGAAAGCCGCTTTGTCCTGGGCGAATTTTTCCGGCTGCCGCCAGAGCGCCGCCGTCGCCTTGCTCGGGGGATAGTCGGTGTCCGGGCCGAAATGTTCCCAGGGCGCGTCGCGCAGGGCGGCCAGTTCATTGGCAAGACTCAAAAATTTGTCGGCATCGTAGGTCTTGCCGCGCAGCATCACGCCCATGGGCTCGAAGCTGCGGATCATGGCCTTGAAGGCCTGCTGCCGGGTTTTCACCGGCTGGCCCGGGCGGGTATCCTCGACCTCGCCGGAACAGGCGGCGAGCAGGGCGGCGGCAAGGAGGGCGGCGGCAAGGAGGGCGGCGGGCAGGGCAAAGCGCATGATTGTAAGGAGCGGGAATGGTGGAAAAGGGGCGCGCATTATACGGCCCCGCCTTGCGCGAATCGCGACACCTGCCGCTGCCCGCGTGGCGCAGCCGGGCCGCAGGGAGGGCGTTCAGGCTCAGTTCATTTGCGTAACGCTCTAATAGACCGAATATAATGCCGCCGGCGCTTTGGCCCCCGGCGCTCCAGTCCTTCATTTTTTATTGCCGAGGAGAGGCATGAGCCATCCCATCCCCTTGTTCTTCGCTTTTTTCCTGCTGGCGGGCAGTGGCGCGCTCAATGCCGCGCCTTCCCTCGATGTGTCGGCGGCGCAACAGCAGGCCCTGGGCATCGAGACGGCCCCTGCCGGCAGCATTGCCGCGGCCAGCAGCCGTTTGCCGGCCCGCGTGGTGGTGCCGCCGGCGCAGATGCGCGTGCTGGCGGCCCCGGTTGCCGGGCGGATGGACATGCTGGCGGTGGTGCCAGGAGAAGCGGTCCGGCGCGGCCAGGTGATCGCGAGGCTCAGTAGTCCGCAGGCGCTTGAGTTGCAGCGCGATGTTCAGCAGTCGGCGGCGCAGGCGGCCTTGTGGCGTCAGAATTTGCAGCGGGACGAACAGCTTTTCGCCGAGGGCTTGATTGCCGAGTCGCGCCTTCTTGAGACGCGGGCGGCGGCAAGCCAGGCTTTCATCCAGCATGACGAAAGACGCCACAGCCTGGAACTGGCTGGCGGCGGCCGTGGCAAGCCCGGAGAGCCCCTGGCGCTGGTCGCCCCGATCGACGGCATCGTTCTGGAGCAGGAGGCGCAACTCGGGCAGCGCGTCGAGGCCGCCGCGCCGATTTACCGGATTGCCCGGCTGTCGCCGCTCTGGCTCGATATCCAGGTGCCCTTGCCGATGGCCGCCGCCTTGAAGCCCGGCATGCCATTGAAGGTCGTCGCGCCGCCGGTGAGCGGCAAGATTGTCGTGGTCGGGCGTTCCGTCGATCCGCAGAGCAATGGCGTGCTGGTGCGCGGCGAAATCGCCGCTGGCGCGGAGCAACTGACCACCGGCCAGATGCTCGAAGTCGAACTCGGCAGTCAGTCAGGCTACGGCATACCCGTGCCGGCTTCGGCCATCGTTCGCCATGAAGGGGCGGTGCTGGTTTTTGTTGTTGGCGATGCGCCGGGCCGTTTTGCCGCGCGTCCGGTCCGCATCGTCAGCCAGGGCGGCGGGACCGTCCGGGTCGAGGGCCTGCAAGGGGATGAGCAGGTGGTGGTCAAGGGCGCTTCCAGTCTGAAGGCGATGCTCGGCGAAGCCGGGGCCATGTGATGCTCGGCGCGCTGATCCGCTTTTCGCTAACCCAGCGTCTTCTGATCCTGGTACTGACGCTGGCCTTGGCCGGGGCCGGTATCCAGGCTTTTCTCGGACTACCCATCGACGCTTTTCCGGATGTTTCGACCACCCAGGTCAAGATTATCCTGAAAGCGCCGGGCATGACGCCGGAAGAGGTGGAAACCCGTCTGGCGGTGCCGGTCGAGCAGGAATTGCTGGGGATTCCCCGGCAGAAACTCTTGCGTTCGATGTCCAAATACGCGCTGACCGACATTACGCTGGATTTCGAGGATGGAACCGATATTTACTGGGCGCGCCAGCAGGTGGGCGAGCGTCTGGCGGCGGCGATGGACAATCTGCCGCCCGGCGTCAGCGGCGGCATGGCGCCGATCACCACGCCCTTGGGCGAAATGTTCATGTTCACGGTGGAGGGCGATCTGCCGCTGGACGAAAAGCGCTCCCTGCTCGAATGGGTGATCCGGCCGCAATTGCGCACCTTGCCGGGCGTTGCCGAAGTCAATAGCCTGGGCGGCCGGGTGCGCACCTTCGAGGTGCTGCCCAATCCGCGCCTCCTGGCGGCACGCGGCCTCTCATTGAGCGATCTGGAGGCGGCGCTGGCGGCCAATAATCGCAATGACGGCGCGGGTCTGTTGAGCGACGGGGAGGAGGCGCTCCTGGTTCGCGCCGAGGGCGCCATCGCCACGCTGGACGATGTGCGCGCCATCGTCGTCCGGGTCGAGGGCGACACGATTGTCCGCGTTGGCGATGTCGCCGAGGCGCGCTACGGCGCGTTGACCCGCTACGGCGCGGTGACCAAGAACGGCGAGGGCGAGGCGGTACAGGGGCTGGTCTTGGGCCTGCGCGGGGCCAATGCCCAGATGGTCGTCAATGGCGTCAAAGAGCGCCTGGCCGAGATCGCGCCCAGCCTGCCGGAGGGCGTCTCTATCGAGCCTTTCTATGATCGCGGCACCTTGGTGGCGCGCGCGGTGGGCACGGTTTCCAAGGCCTTGTTCGAGGCCATCGCCCTGGTCGTCCTGTTGTTGCTGGCCTTTCTCGGCAATTTGCGCTCGGCGCTGGTCGTTGCCCTGATGCTGCCCCTGTCGGCGCTGGCGACCTTCATCCTGATGCGCTTCTTTGGGCTGTCGGCCAATCTGATGAGCCTGGGCGGCCTGGCCATCGCCATCGGCATCCTGGTCGATGCGGCGGTGGTCGTGGTCGAAAATATCGAAAGCCAGCTTGCCGACGCCCCCAAAAATCTGCCCACCCTGCACCTGATGATGCGCGCCGCGCGGGAGGTGGCCATGCCGGTCGCCTCGGGCATCGCCATCATCATCATCGTTTTCCTGCCGCTGCTGACCCTGCAAGGGCTCGAAGGCAAGATGTTTTCGCCGGTGGCGATGACCATCGTCTTTGCGCTGTCCTCGTCGCTACTCTTGTCGCTGACCGTGGTGCCGGTGCTGGCCTCTTATCTGATCCGCCGCGGCATGCACCATGAACCCTGGCTGGTGAAAAAGCTGGCCGCGCTCTACGATCGGGTGCTCATCTCGGCGCTGGATCACAGCCGCCCTTATCTGATTGCCGCCGTCGCCGCCTTGTTCGCCGCCGCTTTGGCCTTTTTCGCCCTGGGCAAGAGTTTCATGCCGACCATGGACGAAGGCGACCTGATCATGCAACTGGAAAAACTGCCCTCCATCGGCCTCGATCAGAGCATCGAACTCGATAGCCGCGTGCAGCAGGCGATCCTGGCCGCCGTGCCGGAGGTCAAGGCCATCGTTGCGCGGGCCGGGGCCGACGAGCTGGGCCTTGACCCGATGGGCCTGAACCAGACCGACACCTTCATGGTCTTAAAGCCGCGCGATACCTGGCGCAATCCCGACCCCGCCTGGCTGGCCGATCAGTTGCGGGCGGTGATGGCCGATTTTCCGGGCATCGTCTATTCCTTCACCCAGCCGATCGACATGCGCGTCTCGGAAATGCTGACCGGGGTGCGCGGCGACCTGGCGGTCAAGATCTACGGCCCGGATCTCTCGCAATTGAACCGGCTGGCCCACGAGATCGAGCATTCGCTCAAACAGATTCGCGGCGCCGAGGACACCTTTACCTTGAAAAACGACGGCGTCCAGTATCTGAAACTGGCCATCGACCGGCTGGCCGCCGGACGGCTCGGCCTCAATGTCGACACCATCCAGAACGACTTGAAAGCCCTGCTCGAAGGACGCCAAGTCGGCACCGTGATCGAGGCCGGGCGGCGGATTCCCGTCGTCCTGCGCGGCCCGGAAGGGCTGCGGGCCTCGCCCGCCGATTTCGCCATGCTGCCGATTTCGCTTCCCGGCGGCGGCAGCGTGCCCTTGGCCGAGGTCGCCCGCATCGAGCGCATCGACGGCCCGGTCAAGATCGACCGCGAGCATGCCGAGCGCTACGTGGTGGTCCAGTCCAATGTTCGCGACCGCGACCTGGTCGGCTTTGTCGACGAGGCCAAGGCGCGGGTGGCGAGCGATGTCGATTTGCCGCCGGGCTATCGCCTGGCCTGGGGCGGCCAGTTCGAGAACCAGCAGCGGGCGGCGGAGCGCCTGATGATCGTGGTGCCGGTGGCGCTGGCGCTGATTTTCTTCATCCTGTTCTCAACCTTCGGCTCGGTCCGCCAGGCGCTGCTCGTCCTGTCGAATATTCCCTTCGCCCTGGTGGGCGGCATTTTCGCCTTGCTGCTGACCGGCGAATACCTGTCCGTGCCAGCCTCCGTCGGCTTCATCGCGCTGCTCGGCGTGGCGGTTCTGAACGGCGTCGTGATGGTCACCTATTTCAACCAGTTGCTGGCGCGCGGCCTGCCCATCGCCGAGGCGGTCGTCGAAGGCGCGCGGCGACGGCTGCGCCCGGTGATGATGACCGCCTCCATCGCCGCCTTTGGTCTCGTGCCAATGCTGTTCGCCAGCGGCCCCGGTTCGGAAGTGCAGCGGCCGCTGGCCATCGTCGTCATCGGCGGCCTCGTCACCTCGACCGCGCTGACCCTGGTGCTGCTGCCCATCCTGTTTCGCCGCTTCGGCGCCATTCCCGGCCTTTCATTGAAGGAGAACGCCGATGGATAAGGTCTTGCTGACCCTGGTCATGCCGGACGAACTGGCCCAGGAGATCGAGGATCTCTTGCTGTCGCGCGACGATCTGGTCAAGGGCTTCACCGCCAGCCATGCCGAGGGCCACGGCGCAACCGTCGAGTTGGTCGAAGCCGGAGAGCTGGTCGCCGGCCATGCGCCCCGCACGGTGATCCGCTCGGTCGGCGAGGAAACCGCCATGCGAGCCGTGGTCGCGCTGATCAAACAGGAACTGCCGCGCGCCAATGTCTATTTCTGGCTGGTGCCGGTCATCGACGCGGGGCGTCTATGAAACGCTTGTCCGTCATCGCGCTCGCCGCCTGGGCCGGTCTGGCCCTGGCCCAGACCTTGCCCAACTCGCTACCGGGCCTGCCGCCGGACGACATGGTCCGGCAGGCGCTAAAAGCCCATCCCGACACCCTGGCGGCGGCCAGCGAAGTTCGCCAGGAAACAGCCAATCGCGACCGCCTGGAAGCGGGCGACTACGAGTGGAATCTGAGCGTCGGCGGCCAGCACCGGCGGACCAAACCGCCCGGCGTTGCGAATGAGAATTTCAAGGAATGGAATGTCGCGCTTGAGCGGGGGCTACGCCTGCCGGGCAAGGCGGCCACCGACGCCGAAATCGGCGCGGGCGGCATCGCTAGGGCAGAAACCGCCTTGGCCGACGCGCTGCATGAAACCAAGCGGGATTTGCTCAAATCCTGGTTCGTCTGGTTGAAGGAAAGCGCGGTTGCCAGCCAATGGGCGGCGCAGGCCGAATTGATCGAGCGCCAGACGCGGATGATTCATCGCCGGCAGCAACTGGGCGATGCGGCGCGGCGGGAAAGCGTTCTGGCCGAGGCGGCGCTGGCCCAGGTCCAGGCCCAGGCCATCCAGGCCGCCGCGCGGCAAGAGGCGGCCCGTGAAACGCTGCGCCGCCGCTATCCGGCCCTGGCGCTGGGCGAACCCGCGGATATCGGCGAGCCGCCGGCGCTGACCGGCAGCGACGAGTCATGGCTGGCCGACATCGCCGAACACAGCCACGAACTCGCCCTGACCCGCCAGCAAACCCGCCTGGCCGAGCTTGCCGCGACGCGCCAGCGCCAGGATCGCGTGCCTGATCCGAGCATCGGGCTGGCCTTTTCCAAAGAGCGGGGCGGCGAGGAACAGGTGGTGGGGGCTTTCATCAAGATTCCGCTGGCGGGCGGCGCGCGCCGGGCGGCCGAAGAGGGCGCGCAGGCGGCGGCCGATGCCGCCCGCTACCGCGAAGCGGCATTGGCCCGGCAAATCGCCCTCTCCACCGCGACCGCCGTGCATGCGGCCCGCTCGGCGCATGCCGCCTGGCAGGCCAGCCGCACGGCGGCGGCGCAACTGGAACAGGCGGCCAGCATGGAGGCCCGGGCTTATCAATTGGGCGAGGGCAGTCTCAACGAATGGCTGACCGCGCAGCGCTTGGCGCACGAGGCGAAACTCGCCAGCCGCAGCAACCAGCTCGACGCCCTGGAGCAGTTCTATCGCCTGCAACTCGATGCCCACCGGATCTGGGACTTTGGGGACGAATAGACCCGAGGATGTCGGCGAAGCACAGCATGTCGCGCCCGGGGAGCGCTTGATGCAGACTCCCTCGCGTTTGATCACGAGCGCCCAGGACGGGCCGCACCGCGACCTGGAAACCCTGGTGCGCCGCCATCTGGCGCATCCTTTCCAGAAGCCGATTCTCGATTACAACCGGGCGGCGCTGGCGGCGGCGCTGGCCGCCCATGCCGCCTGGAACCCAGAAGCGCCGCTGATTCTCGATGCGGGCTGCGGCGTCGGCTGGAGCACAGAGTGCCTGGCCGAGCGCTATCCCGGGTATTTCGTGCTCGGCGTCGATCAATCGCTGGATCGCCTCAACCGTGGCAAGCCCGTGCCGCTGCCGGACAACGCCTTCTTGCTGCGCGCCGATCTGGTCGATTTCTGGCGGCTGCTCGCCATGAACGGCATCCGTCTGGCGGCGCACTACGTTCTTTACCCGAATCCCTGGCCGAAAATCGGCCATCTCGCCCGTCGCTGGCACGGCCACGCGGTCTTCCCGGTCTGGCGGGAACTGGGCGGGCAACTGGAATGCCGCAGCAACTGGCGCATCTACATCGAGGAAATGGCGCTGGCGCTCTCCTGGCTCTGCGGCCTGCCGGTTGCCGCCGAAGCATGGCAAACTGACGACCCGATGACGCCCTTCGAAAAAAAATATCTCGCTTCCGGCCACGCCCTGTGGCGCTGCCGGGTGAATCTGCAAGCTTTTTGATTGGGTAATGGAAAGTCTATTGGGAGGCAGAGTGGAAAAAACAATCCAGAACAAGCCCTTTTCGCCCGGGGAAGGGCAATTGGGCGAAAACCGCGAAGCGCTGGCCTTTTCAGGCCGCATTGTTTTGTTGGGCTTCAGCTTGATCGGTCAGGGAACCCTGCCTTTATTGCTGCGCCATATCGACCTCAAGCCAGAACAGATCACCATCATCACCGGCGATGAAAATGGCCGTCAGGTTGCCGCCGAATACGGCGTCGACTTCCACAACACCCCGCTCGATCAGGACAATTACCGCGCCTTGCTCGAACCGCGCCTGGGGCGCGGCGATTTCCTCATCAATTGCTCCACCGATGTTTCCAGCATCGCCCTCATCGCGCTCTGCCAGGAACGCGGCGCGCTCTACATCGACACCTGCATCGAGCCGTGGGCGGGCGGTTACACGGACGCCTCGGTCGCGCCGGCATTACGCACCAACTATGTGCTGCGCGAAATGGCGCTGACCTTGAAGCGCCCCGGGACGCCGACGGCCCTCATCACCCACGGCGCCAATCCGGGCATGATTTCGCATCTGGTGAAGGAAGCCCTGCTCAATATCGCCCGCGATACCGGCTATTTCACCCATTCCGTCGAAATCCCCAAGGATCGCGCCGGCTGGGCGCAACTCGCGCGCGACCTCAATATCCGCGCCATCCAGATCGCCGAGCGCGACACCCAGGTGGCGGAACCGCGCAAGGCCCTCGGCGAGTTCGTCAATACCTGGTCGGTCAATGGCTTTGTCAGCGAAGGCTGCCAGCCGTCGGAACTGGGCTGGGGCAGTCATGAAAAGCATTTCCCCGCCGACGGCCACCGTCACGAAACTGGCTCCAAGGTTGCCATCTACCTGACGCGCCCGGGCGCGAGCACCCGCGTGCGCACCTGGACGCCGCTGGCCGGCCCGATCCACGGCTTTCTCATCACCCACAACGAATCCATTTCGCTGGCCGACTATTTCTCCATCGGCGCGGGCGACCACCCGGCCTACCGGCCCACGGTGTATTACGCCTACCACCCCTGCGACGACGCCGTGCAATCGGTACATGAACTCGCGGGCCGCGACTGGGAATTGCAGCCTGCTCACCGCGTGGTCAAGGATGAAATCGTCTCCGGCGCCGATGAGCTGGGCGTGCTGCTGATGGGCCATGCCAAGGGCGCTTACTGGTATGGCTCTCGCCTCAGCATCGAGGACGCCCGCCGGCTCGCCCCGCACAATACCGCCACCAGCCTCCAGGTGACGGCCCCGGTGGTCGCTGGCGTCATTTGGGCGCTGCGTAATCCCGAGCGCGGCGTGATCGAGCCGGAGGAACTCGACCATGCCGAAATCATGGATTTCATCCGTCCCTATCTCGGTGAGGTCATCGGCGAATACAGCGACTGGACGCCCTTGAAAAACCGGGGGCAATTGTTCGACGAAGATCTCGACCGTAGCGACCCCTGGCAGTTCAAGAATTTCCGCGTTGCTTGATTGTTTCGATAAGTCCGAGGGCCTTTGCCAGCAATGCGGGGCCTGCTGCGCCAGTTTTCGCGTCGATTTTCATCCGGCGGAACTGGCTGGCGGAGCCTTTCCCTGGGCGGGGGGCGTGCCGCCTGATCT
>CAZFHE010000335.1:0-19686 GCA_964518615.1 uncultured Dechloromonas sp.
CGGGGCGGTGACCTTGATGAAGGCGATGGCATTGGTCAGGATCACCGCATTATCGCGGGTGATGACTTCCTGTTCCTGAACATCGAGGATCAGATCCTTGGTGACCAACTGGTAGGCGATGTTGTCGAGATAGGGGATGACGATGTTGAGGCCCGGCTTCAGCGTGCCGTGATATTTGCCCAGGCGCTCGACAATCCATTCCTCGCCCTGCGGCACGATGCGCACCCCCTTGGCGATGGTGACGACGACAAAAATCAGGAGTGCCAGTGTGACGACGATGCCTGCGCTCATTTCGATATCCTGCCTTTCTGTGGATGGGCCCGTGGATCAGGCTCGGTCTACCTTGAGAAAACTGCCTTCGATGCCGGTCACGCGTACTCGCTCGCCGACGGCGATGGGCGCATCGGCCCGGCAGACCCATTCATCGGCGCCGAGCAGCGGCCGCTGGAAGCGCACCTTGCCCCGCTCAAAAGGGGCGACGGCGCTGACCAGGAGGCCGATTTCGCCGATCACCTCGCCATCGGCGGTGCCGATCCGGGTTTTTTGGAAACTGCGCTTGAACACCTTGAACCATAGCCAGACCATCAGCAGCGAGGCTAACGTCCAGGTAGCCAACTGGGCCGGCAGCGACAGGGCGAAGGCCCAGGTCAGCGGCCCGACGATCAAGGCGCCGAGGCCGAACCAGATGATGAAAAACGAGGGAATGATCAATTCGGCGAGGATCAGCACGAGGCCGCCGACGATCCAGTACCACCATTCGGGTTGCATGACATCCTCCTTGCCGCGGCAGTATTGAGGCGATTGCCGCGCCGGTCAAGTCGCCTGGCGGGGCTCGGCCGCCAGCGGGCGCTTTGGCGCGCCGGGCGTTGTCGCCCGGTGAGGGTCTTGCAAGGCGGGCTGCGCGCCGACGCGATGGGGCAGCGCGCATTGCCGGGCGCGCGCCGGCAATGCGCAGAGGGCAATTACTTTTTCGCCCGGCTGCTGGACGGCTTTGCCGCTGGCTTGTCTTCCGCCGGCGCGCTGGCGGCGCTTTGCTGAAGTTGTTCGCGCATCTGCTGCATCATCTGCCATGGCCATAGCGCGGCTTCGGAAAGCGAGGGCGCCGGCGCGGCGGCAGCCTCGCCTTGGCCGCTCATCGACTGGCTGGCGCGAGTGGCCATTTCGCCCATGGCCTGAACCGTGGAGACGGTGGTGCGCTGCATTTCCAGCCCCTGGATGGTCATTTGCAGCATCGACAGGTTCATGCGCAGCCAGCCTTCGACCGCCTTCATGTCCTTGATGCGCTTGTCCAGTTCGTCGACATCGAAGGTCGGCGCGACCATGCCGGGAAGCGTGAATCCCATGTTGCCCCAGAGATTGCGCATGAAATTGAGCGGATCGTGAATTTGTTCCTCGATCATTGTCGTCTCCTTTGTAGCGGGAACTTCCATCTTAACCTTTTATCCGGCATAGAGGCTTGGCATTTCCGTCAATCGTCGGCGCATTGGCCCGAAAATGCGACAAAATACCGGTCTGGAAGGGAATAGCCGGGAGGGGGCTGTGCTCAAATTGCTGGTGATTGAGGATCACGCGCTGGTCCGCGAAGGTCTGGTCCGCTTGCTGGATCAGCTGGAGGAGGAGGTCAGCGTGGTCGAATGCGCGGATTTCGAATCGACCCTGAAGCTTCTGGGAAAGGATGGCGAATTCGATCTGGTCCTGCTCGACCTGGCCTTGCCGGGCGTCGACGGTTTTGCTGGATTGGGCATCCTGCGCCGTCGTTATCCGGCGATGCCGGTCGTGGTCGTCTCGGCTTTCGACGATACGCCCACGGTGACCCGGGTGCTCAATCTGGGCGCGTCCGGCTTCATCCCCAAGGCCTATTCCGGCGAGGCGCTGCTGGGCGCTCTTCGCGAGGTGCTGGCCGGCAATATCTATCGTCCGTCCGCCCAGCAAGGCGCCCGCTTTGACGATACGCCGCCGCTGTCGCCCTTGCCGCGGGGCGTGCGTCCCGAGGAAATCGGCCTGACCGAGCGTCAGGCCCAGGTGCTGGCGTTGATGGTCCGCGGCCTGTCCAATCGGGAAATTGGCGATCAGTTGCAGCTTTCCGCGGGGACCGTCAAGGTTCACGTGACCAAGGTATTCAAGGCGCTCGGCGTCAATAGCCGGACCCAGGCGCTGATTGCCGTGACCCGCTATGGCATTGATTTCAGCGGGCTTTTTTGAAGCTGGCTGACCAGTGCGCGCAACTTGGCCGGGCGAACGGGCAAGGGCAGGGCATGGATGCCGGGCGGCAGTTCCTGGATGCTTGCGCCGATGGCGATGACCGGGGCTTGCGGGCCGCGCTGTGCGATTTCCTCGATCCGCGCGGCATCGGCGATGATAATGGCGCCGGCGGGCGGCTGGTAATGTCCCCTTGAGACCTCGACGGTGTAGTTCCAGCTTTCGAGCAGCTTGCGGCAGGCGCTCAGTTCTTCCGAGTCGCCGAACAGGACGACCAAGCCTTCGGAGCGCGGCCGGCACGATGGCAATTCGCGCACGCTCGGATAATGCAGCGGAATATGCAGTGCGAAGGTGGCGCCTGCGCCGGGGCGCGATCGCAGGCTGAGCTTGACGCCCAGCGCGCGCGCCAGTCGGTCGACGATGGAGAGCCCAAGACCCAGGCCCTTGTTGGGTTCGCGCGCCGGATTGCCGACCTGATAGAACTCGGCGAAGATTGCCGCCTGATGTTCCGGCGCGATGCCGATGCCGCTGTCGCGGACCTCGATCCGCACCTCCTCGCCGCGCAGGCGGGCGGCGATCAGGATGCGGCCGCCGCTCGGGGTATAGCAGAGCGCGTTGGACAACAGATTGGCGATGATGCGCTCGACCATGACCGGGTCGGAGTCCAGCCAGCGGCGGGTAGCGCGAAAGTGCAGGCTCAGATTGCGGTCAACGGCGGCCCGCCGGAAAGCGCTGTTGAGGCGCTCGAACAGGGGCTGTAGCGGGAAGCTTCGGATTTCCGGCTCGACGCCGGCGACATCGAGGCGGGAAATGTCGAGCAGCGAATCGAGCAGTTCGCCGAGCAGGGCGGTGGAACTCGCGATCTGCTCGGCCAGGCGCGGCAGATCCTGCGCCGATCCGCTTCGCGCCTGGCGTTGCAGGTCGGCGGCGAATAGCGACAGGGCGTGCAGCGGTTGCCGCAAGTCGTGGCTGGCGGCGGCGAGGAAACGGCTCTTGGCGCGGTTGGCGTGCTCGGCGGCATCCTTTTGCCCGGCCAGTTCCTCGGTTGCCGCGCGGATTCGTTCTTCGAGATGTTCGTGGCTGGCCGCCAACTGCTCGGTCATCGTCGCCATGTCGCGCACCTGGCGTCGTATGATCAGGCCGCCGACCAGCATCACCACGGTGATCAGGGTGCCAAGCGTGCTCAATTCGATCAGGCGGTTGTACCAGTTGGTCAGCAGGCTGGCTTCCGGGATGGCGGTGAGGATGCGCAGATCGGCAAAGCCCGGCACCGGCGATACCGAGACGAGCAGGTCATTGCCGCGATTGACGCCAACGGGCGGGACCAGATCGCGCAACTTGCCGCCGAACAGCGCCTCATCGGCGGCCGCGCCCATCAAGGGCGATTGGCGGCTGAGATCGGTCGGCCGGCAGGAGGCGACGATCTGGTTGCTATCATTGATCAGCACCGCTTCGAAATCGTCGGAAAGGCGGTTCGCCCAGCAGAAATCCTGCAAATAGGCCGGTTCGAGCGCGCCCAGGATGACGCCGGCGAAACGGCCGTCGACGGTGGCGATGCGGTGGCCGATGATGTAGGTGTAGCGGCCCGAGTTCTGGCTGACATAGGGGCCGAAAGCGACGCTGTCGGCGCCGCTTTCGAGGAGGCCGAAATAAGGCCGGCTGCGGATGCTGATTTGCGGCGGCGGAAAATAGGTCGAAATGAAGCGCTGATTGCCGAGGCGATCGAAGATGGCCAGATCGCGCAACTGGGGCATGGCCCGCGAATGATGCTGGGCGACATACTCCCAGCCCTGATTGGGATCCCAGTCGGTCCAGTCGCGGCGGCCCAGCGACAGGTCGGAAGCCATTTCGCGCAGCAGCATGTCGATGGCGTCGAAGGAGCGGGCCGTGTGCTCGGCCATCATGACGCCGAAACGCTGCACCCGCTGTTCGCCGGCTTCCAGATCGCGCTGCCGCGCCAGCACCAGATCGGTGAGAAAGACCACCAGCACCGTCAGGGTGCAGATCAGGGCGACATACAGAATCGGGACTTCCGGCTTGCGGCGCATCATGCTGACCCAATCCGGTAGCAGTACAGCGATCGCGACGGCGAGCCGGGCACGTCGATCACGTCGCTCGGGGCGACGCCAGGCGCCGGAAAACTATTGCTGACGAACAGGCTGCCCGGCGACATTTCGATTTGCGCCTTTTCCCACAGCCGTTCCATCGGCGCGGGCGACAGAAAGGCATAGACCAGATCCTGCCCGCTCAGCGAGGTTTGCCACAGGTCGCCCCAGCGCAGCTGGAGATTGGGCCGGCCAAGGCCGAGAAGGCGGCTCGCCAGCCAGGTTGCCGGCGCATTCTCGACGCCGGTGAATTGCCGTTGCGGCCAGGCGTCGGCCAGCGGAATCAGCGTGCTGCCAAGGCCCGCGCCGAGATCGAGGATATGTTTGGCCTCTTCGCGGGCAATCAAGCGCTCGAGGGCGGCCACCGTCTGACGGTTGGACAGGTACAAGGGCACCTGGCCGGACAAGGCGCCGCGATAAACCAGGAGCAGCAAGATGAAAGCGAGCAGGAACCAGCCGGGGTCGATCGCCAGGCGATAGGTGATCCAGACAAGCGGCATGAAGCCCGCATGGATCAGACGCCACCACCACGGCTGGCGCGTCAGGCTCGCGAACAGCAAGGCGAGGCCGCCGATGATCAGGCTGGTCTCGCGCCAGGGCAGGGTCTCTGCCTGCCAGCCATAGTAAGGCCAGGCCAGCGAGAGAACGAGCATGACGGCGGCCCCCTGCAGGGCCAGTTGGCGAAGCGGCGAGGCTGGAGGTGTCATCAGCGCCCTTTCTTCATGCTCAAGCCTCGCCCGGGAGCGCGGACGCGCTCACTGGAGAAAACGGGTGGCATGATCGAGGTCGCTGTGCGTATGGCCTTGATACAGGGCGGTGACAAATTTGCGCCAGACCAGATCCGGCTCGCCGATGCGAAAGCCGCAGTAATGGCGATCGTCCTGGCTGGTTTCCTGGACTGCCTGGACGGTCAGGCGGGAGACTTCCTTGCTGCCGAGCTGAACGATGGCCGTCAGCCAGACGTCGGTCGGCACCACGCGGGCGGTGCGGGCGCGAAAGCCATAGCGCGAGACTTCGTTGATTTCGATCGGGATGGCCTTGCCGGCCTCTTCGCCGATCAGCCGCCCCGGACATTTGACCGAGAAACGGCGGTGTTGGCGCACATGAGCGCTCGCCGGATCCGGCGGAAGCGGCGGCAGCACGGCGCGATACTCGGGCAGGTCGTAAATCTGATGCAGCAGGGTCTTCTTGCGGGCGCTCAATTCGGCGAATACCCGGGTGCGCTGGTTGAAAAAATAATCGACCAGATCGGGGGTCAGCACCGGATCGTTGGTGGTGTAGAAGCGGCGGTGCGGCATCTGGATATTGGGCAGCCGGGTTTCCTTGAAATAATGGTACAGATTGCGCCGGGCGGGCTTGCCTGCGTAGGCCTTGCGCAGGATGTCCGGGGCGTGCATGAGGTCCAGGGTCGCGCCGACCGCCGGAGCGCCATTTACGAAATCATAATTTTCGACGACGCTGGCGGTCAGCCGGCGGAAGTAGAGCAGCGACTCGTACATCTCGATATGCCGCGGATTGACGGCGATCACCAGGTGGCGGGTATCGAAGAAGGTGGTGCAATACTCGTACATGAATTTCATCAGCGGAAACAGGATGGTTCCGCCGGTGCGTCGAAAACGCGGATGGATCGCCAGCGCCGAGACTTCGGCGATATTGCCTTCCTTGGCGCGAACGCCGCTGAGATCGAAAATGCGCTGCAAGGGAAAGCCGATGACGCTCTCCCGAATCAGCGACAGGGTGCCAACCACCTGATCGTCGAGCTTGGCGCATAGCGTCGTCGTTGTCGGCAGGGCATGATAAATGGTCACCCGCAAGCCGGAGGGGTCGGGGGTCATGAAGCCGCTGGCCACATAGGCGTCGTGCAGGAGTTTGAAGCTCGCTTCCAGTTCCTCGCGCGTCTCGGCGATTTTCAGCACCAGGCGCGGGTTGGGGGCCGGATCGCAATCGACGAAGCTGCGGTAAATACTGTACCGTCTTGCTTGCGGCAGCATCGCAAACAATTTGCGTGCGCCCTGATGGATGAGGAAGCGCAGGCGAGACAGGATTGGCATCGTGAGCCGTCGATAGAAAGCGGGTAGCTGATCATATCAGCTTGTTATTAAATAGGGTTTTGCCTGTATCAAACCGCCGCCGCCCCTTGTGGACGACAATACGAGCCTTTCGTCCATTTTTTTCGCCCGCCATGATGAAATCGCGCCTCTTCTTCATTGCCCCGCTGTTTGCCCTTGCCGCCCAAGCCGCGCCGGTTTCGCCCGCCGTCACGCCAGCCGCCTCGCCGACGGCCCCGGCAGCCGACAACAGTCCTCGTCTGGGCCATGGTTTCCTGATCAAGCATGGGGAAAAGCTGGTTTTCTCCCCTTGCCGCGACCGCGTCTACGTGATGCTCGAGGATGCCTCGGCGGACCGTCAGGTCGGTCGGGGCCTGGAAATGGCGGGTCTGGCCGATGGCCGCACGCTCTATGTCGAATTATTCGGGGTGCTGGATGGCAACACGCTGCGCGCGAGCGGCCTGAATCTGGCGCTGGCCGACGGCCGCTGCCAGAGACCGGGCGGCAGCGACGAGGCCTGGCTGGCCAGCGGCAACGATCCGGGCTGGATGCTGGCGGCCGGCGGCGAAAAAGTCAGCTTGCAGCGCCAGGGAGCGCCGGATGTGAATCTGCCTTATCGCATCTTTACGCGCCAGGGCGAGGTCGCGCAATTTAGCGGTGAAGGGCCGGAGGGGCGCTTGGACGTGCGTTTCGAGAAAAAGCTGTGCCGCGACAGCCGGGGCGGCGCGATATTTGGCTGGACCGCCACCATCCAGGTTGACGGGCAGAGCTTGCAGGGCTGCGCCTGGCAGCGTTGAGGAGGGGGCGACGAGGGGCTAGTTCGCCGCGAAGCTGAAGGCGTCGGCGAAAAATTCCTCTTCCGGCAGGCCGTGGCGATGGGTGAAATCGGCCTTGGCCGCGGCAATCATCGCCGGCGCGCCGCAGGCATAGACCTGATGACCCGACAGATCGGGAAAGTCGGCCATGACCGCATGATGGACGAGGCCGGTGCGGCCTTCCCAGGCATCGCTGGCGGCGGGTTCCGATAGCGCCGGTACATAGCGGATATGCGGATGGCTGGCCGCCCATTGTTGCGGCAGCGCATCCAGGTACAGATCCGCGCGCGTCCGGGCGCCCCAATAGATGACCATCGGACGCGGGCATTTCTCGGCGATGGCGTGCTCGACGATGGACTTGATCGGCGCGAAGCCGGTGCCGCCAGCAAGCAGGATGATGGGTTTGGACGAATCCTCGCGCAGGTAAAAGCCGCCGTGCGGGCCATTGAAGCGCAGAATGTCGCGGACTTTCAGGGCGCTGAATACCTCTTCGGTGAAAACGCCGCCGGGGATGTGGCGGATATGCAGTTGCAGCATGGCATTGTCGCCCGGCGCGTTGGCCAGCGAGAAACTGCGCTTTCGTCCGTCCTTGAGCAGAATGTCGATGTATTGGCCGGCGAGAAAGCGCAGGCGTTCGCTGGCGGGCAGGCGCAGATAGAGTTCCATCACATCCGGGGCCAGGCGCTCCAGTTTCTCGATGCGCGCCGGCAGGGTCTTGACCGGAATGTCGCCGCTTGAGGCGATTTGCTTGCACTCGATGATCAGGTCCGAGCGGGCCGTGGCGCAGCAAAAGAGGGCAAGGCCCGCGGCTTTTTCCTCGTCATTGAGGCAGTGCGGCTGGGCGCGGCCGTGGTCGACGACCCCTTCGAGCACCTTGCCCTTGCAAGCGCCGCAAGCGCCATCCTTGCAGCCGTGCGGCATGGAGAGGCCGTGGCGCGCCGCGGCATCGAGCAGGCTTTCGCCGGTTTCGGCGGCGAACTGGCGTCCGCTCGGCGCGACAGTAATCTGGTGGCTCATCGCTTCCCCTCGGTCGTCGGCTACAATGCCGACGTGCAAAAAATCCTGATTGTCGGCAGCGGGGACATCGCCCGCCGCGTCTTTTTTCATCTCGCCGGCCGTTATCGAGTCTATGCCCTGCTGCGCGAGCCGGATCAGGCGGCGTCCTGGCGCGCGGCCGGGGCGATTCCGCTCTTGGGCGATCTCGACGACCGGGCCAGCCTCGCCCGCTTCTCTGGCCTGGCCGACCGGGTTCTGCATCTGGCGCCGCCGCCCGGCGATGGCCGCCTCGATACGCGGACCCGCAATCTCCTGGCGGCCCTGGATGCGGGCGGCAGTCTACCACGGCAACTGGTCTACATCAGCACGACAGGGGTATACGGCGACTGCGCGGGGGCCTTGATCGACGAGACTCGCCCCTGCCGGGCGCAAAGCGAGCGCGCGCTTCGCCGGGTCGATGCCGAGCGCCGCCTGCGGAATTGGGGGCGGCGGCGCGGCGTGCGCGTCAGCATTCTGCGTGCGCCCGGCATTTACGCCGCCGACCGGCTGCCGCTGGAGCGTTTGCAGCGAAGGCTGCCGGCCCTGATTGCCGCCGAGGATGCCTATAGCAACCATATCCATGCCGACGATCTGGCCGCCGCCTGTGTCGCGGCCTTGCGCCGGGGGCGCGCCAATCGCGTGGTCAATGTGGTCGATGATTCGGAACTGCGCATGGGCGATTATTTCGACCTCGTCGCCGACGCCTTCGCCCTGGCGCGGCCCGAGCGCCTGAGCTTTGATGACGCGGCGGCGCGCCTGTCGCCGCTGCAACTCTCTTTCATGCGCGAATCGCGCAGAATAGACAACCGCCGCCTCAAACAAGAATTGAAACTGCGCCTTCGCTACCCGACCGTGGCAGTCGGCATCGCGAAGGCCGTCCCCGGGAGAAACGCATGCTGACCGTGAAGGCGCTGCATATCTGGATGGTTATTTCATGGTTCGCCGGCCTCTTTTACCTGCCGCGCATCTATGTGAACCTGGCCATGGTTCCGGCCGACAGCCTCGCCGAGCGCGACCGGCTGTTGCTGATGACCGGCAAGCTGTACAAATTCATGACGCCGATCGGCATCCTGGCGGTGGCGACCGGCCTCTGGCTATGGCTGGGCTTCGGTTTCGGCGGCGCCTGGCTGCACGCCAAAATCGCCCTGGTCGGCGTGCTGCTCGCCTATCACTGGCATTGCGGCCGTCTGCTCGTCGCCTTTCGCGCCGGGCGTAATTGCCATACGCATGTCTGGTTCCGCTTTTACAATGAACTGCCGGTGATCGTGCTGCTGGTCGTGCTCTTCCTCGTCGTTCTCAAGCCCTTCTGACCATGAACCAATATTTCGCCATTTGCCCGCGCGGCCTCGAAGAACTGCTGTGCGAGGAGCTTAGCGCCGTCGGCGCCGCGGAATTGCGCACGACCCACGGCGGCGTTTTCTTCGCTGGCGACTGGAGCGTCTGCTATCGCGCCAATCTCGAATCGCGGCTGGCGACCCGAATACTCTGGCATATCGTCAAGGGGCCGTATGCCACGGAGGAAGATATCTACCGTCTGGCCGTGCGCCAGTTGTGGCCCAATCATTTCGCCGTGACGCGAACCCTGCGCGTGGTGACGACGGCGATCAAGTGTCCGCTGAAATCGCTCGATTACGTGACATTGCGCGTCAAGGACGCCGTTTGCGACCGTTTTCGCGAGGATTGCTGCGAGCGCCCCTATGTCGATACCCGTAGCCCGGATGTCAGCGTGCATGTTTTTTTGAGCGAAAACGAATGCACCCTGTATCTCGACACCTCCGGCCAGCCGCTGTGGCAGCGCGGCTTGCGCAAGGCCAGCGTGGATGCGCCGCTCAAAGAGAATCTGGCGGCCGGCATTCTGAAAATGACGGGCTGGCAGCCCGCCCATCCGCTGATCGACCCCATGTGCGGCAGCGGCACCTTTTTGCTCGAAGCGGTGCAGATGGCTCTCGATCGCGCGCCTGGCCTGGAGCGGGGCTTTGCCTTCGAGCTGCTGAAACATTTCGAGACGCTGACTTGGGCCAAACTTCGCGCCGCCGCCGAGGCCCGGGTCAAGCCCGCCGCGTCGCTCGCTTCCTCGCTCGATATTCGGGGCTACGATATCGACGAAAGGGCCGTTCGCGCCACCCGGCGCAATTTGCAGGAAGCCGGCTTTGGCGGCATCGTCTCGGTCGATCGCGGCGATCTCCTGGATATCCAGCCATCGGGCGAAGCGGGCATCCTGCTGGCCAACCCGCCCTATGGCGAGCGCATTGGCGAAGAGGACGAACTGGCCGCCTTTTATCCGCTGCTCGGCAGCGCGCTGAAACGCCATTGGGCGGGCTGGAACTGCTTTTTCTTCACCGCCGACCTGCGCCTGCCCAAGCTCTTAGGCTTGAAGCCCAGCCGCAAGACGCCGCTCCATAACGGCCCGCTCGAATGCCGTCTGTTCGAGATTCGCATGGTCGCCGGCAGCAATCGGCGCCCCGTTGCCGGCCCGGCATAGGCAGGGCTTCTCCGCCCTGCCTGTCTCCTCTCACCCGAAATGAATGGCGGGGCTTGCGCTTACTCTGTGCTCATGATTTGATGCCGGTCATCCAAAGCCGCCGGGCCTTGTGCGAGCATCATCGTTTTCCGAGAAAACCACTGAGGAGAGTCTGAATGTCCATAGAAGCCATGTATCAGCAAAAACGCCTGTCCGCCGCCGATGCGATCCGCGTCCTGCGCAATGGCGACACCATTGTCGTGCCCTCCGGCGTGGGCGAGCCGCCCGCTCTCTTGACCGCGCTCTCCGAGGCGCGCCGCGATTTCCGCGGCGTCGTGGTGTCGCAGATCGTGCCGATCAAAAAATTCGATTACATGGATCTGGAAACGGCCGAAAACGTTCGCCACACCGCCTATTTCTTCGGCGGCTGCACCCGTCCGGGCGGCCAGGCCGGCGTGTACGACTACCACCCCAATCATTTTTCCGAAATGCCGGAAATGATCCGGCGCGAAATGCTCCCGGTCGATGTCGTTTTCGCGCTGGTTTCGCCCATGGACAAGCATGGCTATTTCTCGACCTCCCTGGGGGCCGATTACACGCTGGCGGCGATCAAGCGCGCCCGCGCCGTGGTGCTCGAAGTCAATCCCAACGTGCCTTTCGCCTACGGCAACTGCCATATCCATATTTCGGAAGTCACCGCGCTGTGTGAAAGCGATGCCCCGGTCACCGAAGTCGGCCTGCCCAAGATCGGGCCGGTCCAGGAAGCGATCGGCAAGTACGTCGCCGATATGATTCCCGACGGCGCCACGCTGCAAATCGGCTATGGCAGCATTCCCGATGCGGTGGTCATGCAGTTGACCAACAAGCATGATCTCGGCATCCATACCGAAATGGTCGGCGACGGCATCATGACCCTGGTCGAAGCCGGCGTCGTCACCAATCGCAAGAAGAACTTCAATCCGGGCAAGATGCTGGCCACCTTCGCCCTGGGCTCGAAAAAGCTGTACCAGTTCATGGATCGCAACCCCATGCTGGAAATGCATCCGGTCGATTACACCAACGATCCCTTCATCGCCGGCCAGAACGACAATCTGCATGCCATCAACGCCACCATGCAGATCGACTTCCTGGGCCAGTGCGGTTCCGAGAGCCTCGGCGTCGTTCCCTACTCGGGCACGGGCGGACAATCCGATTTCGTCCGCTCGGCCAACCGCTCCAAGGGGGGCAAGGCCTTCATCGTGCTGCCGGCCACCGCCAAGGACGACACCATTTCCCGCATCGTGCCGACCCTGACGCCGGGCACCCATGTCAGCACCAGCAAAAATGACATCAACTATGTCGTCACCGAGTTCGGCGTTGCCCAGTTGCGCGGCAAGACCGCCAAGCAGCGCTGCGAAGCGCTGATCGGCATCGCCCACCCGGACTTCCGCGCCGAATTGCGCGAGGCGGCCAAGAAGATGAAGCTGCTCTAAGCCGCGTCCTTCTGACAACTTCCCCGGCCGCGCGCCGGGGAAGCCTGTTTCCCGAACCGACATTTTCCTCTGCCGCCCGCTGCCCTTATCGGCTAATGTGAAAGGGAAGCACAGGAGAATGCGATGAAAGCAGCAAGACTTCTGGCGGCCCTGTGTTGTCTTGTGGCCGCTGCCCCGTTTGGCATCGACGATGCCTTTGCCCGCCGCGCCCGGACCAGCGTTCATGTCGGCGCTTTCTGGGGACCGATCTGGGGGCCCTGGAGCCATCCCGCGCCCTGGCCTTCTCCGGTGGTGGTCGTCCGTCCCGAGCCGGCCTTGGTCTATATCGAAAGGCCCGCGCCGCCAAGCCGCGCCTTCTGGTACTACTGCCGCGATCCCGCAGGCTATTATCCCTATGTCAGCGAATGCCTTGATGGCTGGCTGCCCGTCTTGCCTCAACAGGAGAATAGGCCATGACCTCCCATCGTCCACGCCTTGTCTTTATTGCGCTCTTGGCCGCGCTGGGCGGCTGCGCGGTGACGCCCACCGGGCCGAATGTCATGGTCTTGCCGGGAGACGGGATGAGCTTCGATCAGTTTCGCGGCGATGATGTCATGTGCCGGCAATACGCGCTCGATCAGATCGGCGGGGCGACGGCCGACCAGGCCGCCCAGCAATCGGCGGCGACCAGCGCCGCCGTCGGCGCCGTGGTCGGCGCGCTGGCCGGCGCGGCGATCGGGGGCAACAGCCGGGGCGCGGCGGTCGGCGCGGGGGGCGGCATCCTGCTCGGCAGCGCGATGGGCGTCGATAGCGCCAGCGCCTCCCGAGGCGGCGCCCAGCGCCAGTACGACAATGCCTATATCCAGTGCATGTACGCCAGGGGGCATCGGGTGCCGGTGCCGGCCGGGCTCTCCTATCAGCGTCCGGGCGGCTATCAGCAGCGCCCGGTCAGCGCCGCCGAAGCCGGCATTCCGCCGCCGCCGCCCGGCAATCCGCCGGAACCGCCGCCGCGCTGAGCTCGGGCCGGGCGAAAACAAAGGGCGCTCCGTGGAGCGCCCTTTGTCGGTTCCGCCCCGAAATCCGCGAGGCGGGCGTTTATAGGCCAGCCGCGTGAGCCTGCTGGTCGGCCCAGTAGCTGGAGCGGACCATGGGGGCGCAGGCGGCGGCGGAAAAGCCCATTTTTCTGGCTTCGGCCTCGTACATCCTGAAGATGTCGGGATGGACATAGCGGGTGACGGGCAGGTGGTGGCCGGAGGGGGCGAGGTATTGGCCGATGGTCAGCATCTCGACATCGTGGGCGCGCAGATCGCGCATGACATCGAGGATTTCCTCGTCGGTTTCGCCCAGGCCCACCATCAGGCCGGATTTGGTGGAGACTTTCGGATAGCGCGCCTTGAATTGCTTGAGAAATTCAAGCGAATGCCGGTAATCGGCGCCCGGGCGGGCCTGTTTGTACAGGCGCGGCACGGTTTCGAGATTGTGATTGAGCACGTCGGGCAGCGCGCCGCCCAGGGTTTCCAGGGCGAGTTCCAGGCGGCCGCGAAAGTCGGGCACCAGGGTTTCGATGGTGGTGGCGGGCGAGCGTTCGCGGACCTGGCGGATGACGTCGACGAAGTGTTGGGCCCCGCCGTCGCGCAGATCGTCGCGGTCGACGCTGGTGATGACCACATAGCGCAGCTTCAGCGCGGCGACCGACCCGGCCAGCTCAAGCGGCTCGTCGGGATTGGGCGGCAAGGGCTGGCCGTGGCCGACATCGCAGAAGGGGCAGCGGCGGGGGCAGATGTCGCCGAGAATCATGAAGGTCGCCGTGCCGCGCCCGCAGCATTCGCCGATATTGGGGCAGGTCGCTTCCTCGCAGACGGTGTGCAGCTTTTTTTCGCGCAGCAGCGACTTGATTTCGCCGAAACGCCCCGCGCTATTGCCGGCCTTGACGCGAATCCATTCCGGCTTACGCAGGGCTTCGCCCACCGGGACGATTTTGATGGGGATGCGCGCCGTTTTCAGTTCGCCCTTTTGTTTAATGCCTTTTTTGCCGTGCTCAGCCATGAGTGGGGTCCAGTTGCCTTAAGAGATGTTGCGCGAGGCGTTCGCCGGCCTCGTCGGTTGTGAGCGGTATGCCCAGATCCCGGGTCTGGATGACCGGCAGGCCGGGATAGCCGCAGGGATTGATGGCGGAAAAGGGCGCGAGATCCATGTCGATATTGAGCGAGACGCCATGATAGGAGGCGCCGTTTCGGATGCGAAGGCCCAGCGCGGCGATCTTGGCCCCGCCGACATAGACGCCGGGCGCGCCCTCGCGCCGCTCGGCGCTAATGCCGTATTCGGCCAACAGGTTGATGACCGCCTGCTCAATGGCGCTGACCAGTTCGCGTATTTTCAATTTGCGCCTGGCCAGGTCGAGCAGCAGATAGATCACGACCTGGCCGGGGCCGTGGTAGGTGACCTGGCCGCCCCGGTCGATCTTGACGAGCGGAATGCCGAGGTCGCGCAATACGTGTTCCGGCTTGCCGGCCTGGCCGAGCGTATAGACCGGCGGATGCTCGACGATCCACAACTCGTCTTCCGTTTCGGGCGTGCGTTGGGCCGTGAATGCCTGCATCGCCGCCAGGGTCGGGAGATAGTCTGCCCGGCCCAGACGTCTGATCCTTGGCGGATTCACGCTAGAGCACGACCTTGATGAGCGGATGGGCGCTCAACTCCCGGTACAGGGCATCGAGCTGCGGTTTGGAGGTGGCGCGCACGGTGCAGGTCAGGCTCAGGTAGTTGCCGCCGGAACTGGCGCGCATTTCCATCGTCGCGCCGTCGAAGTCGGGGGCGTGGCGGGCGACGATGGCCAGCACGCTCTGGGCCAGTTCATCGTGCGCCTTGCCCATGATCTTGATGGGAAAGTCGCAGGGAAATTCGAGCAGGGTGTCTTGGTTGTCGCTCATGTCTGTCGCATGACTGAAGTCTTGAAATCCTGGTACCACTGCCACATCCGCTCGCCGAAGGGGCCGGGCCGGCCATTGCCGACCGGCTGGCCGTCGAGGCGGGTGATGGCCAGCACTTCCCGGGTCGATGAGGTCATCCAGATCTCGTCGGCGTCGCGCAATTCCGCCTCGGCGATTTCGCGCACATCGAAGGGTAGATGGCGGGCCGCCGCCAGTTCCAGAATCACGTCGTAGGTGATGCCGGGCAGCATCAGGTGGGTCTTGGGCGGCGCGAGCAGCACGCCGTGCTTGACCACGAAAATGTTCGAGGCGCTGCCCTCCTTGAGCAGGCCGTCGCGAATCAGCAGCGCCTCGGTAGCGCCCTGGTCGAGCGCCTCTTGGCGGGCCAGCACATTGGCCAAGAGCGAAATCGCCTTGAGATCGCAACGCGACCAGCGCAGATCGGGCACGGTGATGGCCGAGACGCCCGTGGCCCGCAGTTCGGCCGGGGCCGTGACCAGCGGCGAGGCGAAGGCGAACACCGTTGGCGGCACAGAAGCCGGCGGGAAGGGGTGGTCGCGCTTGTTGTCGACGCCGCGCGTGATTTGCAGGTAGATCGACTGATCTTCCCAGGGGGCGGCGGCAATCAGCCGGGAGACGATATCCCGCCAGCCCTCGCCCGGCAGCGGATCGGAGAGGCGGACGCTGGAGAGCGTCGCCGCCAGGCGTTGCAAATGCTCGTCTACGCGAAAGGGCCGCCGGGAATAGACGGGAATGACCTCATAGACGCCATCGCCAAACAGAAAGCCGCGATCGAGCGGCGAGACGCCGGCCTCGGAAAGCGGCAGATAGCGGCCATTCAGGTAAACGGGATCGGCGACAAAGGGCGTCATGGCGCTTTAGTGGAACCAGAGTTTGACCGTATCCACCGCCCGGCCCAGGACGCCCGCCGCCGGCACGCTTTCCAGCGCCTCAACCGGATATTCGGCGTAGGCCTTGCCATCGAGGCTGATTTTCAGCAGGCCGATCTGCTGGCCAGCCTGAATCGGGGCCATCAGGGCTTGGGGCGAAACCAGTTCGGCCTGGATCTTGTCGGCCATGCCCTTGGGCACGGTGATGGCGAGGTCGCTCCCAAAGCCCGCCTTGAGCTGATTTTTCGCGCCCTTCCAGAGGCGCGGCGAGAAGGCCGCCTGGTCCTTGGCGTATAGCGGCACGGCTTCCCAGGCCGCAAAGCCCCAGTTGAGCAGTTTTTGCGATTCGCCCATGCGGGCCGAGTCGGAGGCCGTGCCGAGCACCACCGATAGCAGGCGGCGCGGACCCCGCAGCGCCGAGGCGATCAGGCAATAGCCGGCGGCCTCGGTATAGCCGGTTTTGACGCCATCGACGCTAGGGTCGATTCGGAGCAGGCGGTTGCGGTTCGGCTGCTTGATATTGCTGTAGCTGAATTCCTTCATCGAGTAATAACGGCCATATTCCTCGGGAAAATCGCGAATCAGCGCCCTGGCCAGCAACGACAGGTCGCGGGCGGTGCTGACATGCTGCGGATCGGACAATCCGCTGGCGTTACGGAAACTCGAATTCTTCATGCCCAGGCGCTCGGCTTCGCGATTCATCATTTGCGCGAAATTTTCCTCGCTGCCGGCAATGCCCTCGGCGAGCACGACGCAGGCATCATTGCCGGACTGGACGATCATGCCCTTCAACAGATCATCGACCGGCACTTGATGGCCAACCCGGACATACATCTTGGAACCGCCTGTGCGCCAGGCCTTTTCCGACACCGGCAGGGTCTGGTCGAGAGAGAGGGTTTTCTGGCGCAGGGCCGAGAAAGTCAGATAAGCGGTCATCAGCTTGGTCAGCGAGGCCGGGTCGAGCCGTTCGTCGGGCTTTTCGGCGGCAAGAATCTGGCCGGAACCGACTTCGAGCAAAAGCCAGGACTTGGCGGCCAGGGCGGGTGGCGCCGGCGGGGTCTGGGCGATGGCCTGGGCGGCGCACAGCAGCGCGGCCAGTATCAGGAATAGCTTGCGCAACGAAGACATGGGCTTTTCTTTTGGGGGCGTTGGGGGGCTGAAATTATACCCCTGAGATGGCGGAGCTTTCAGGGGCGCGGATGGGCCAGGGCAGTCGCACGAATTGCAATGCCGTGTAACCCTTGGGGGATGTAGGGCACGGCCTTTTGTAACTTGTCATTTCCGCGAGATTCTGGCGGGAATCCAGCGTCTTTGCCTTTCTCAATTGCTGTTTTCCGCGCCTGACGCGCGGGCGTACTTTCTTGTGTTTCGCCAAAAGAAAGTAGCCAAAGGCGGGGTTCATCGCTGCCGCAGGCAAAAGGCGACCCCAGGTTACGCGGTCGGCTTCGCCGACTGCCCTCTCCGACTCGCCGGGCCGGGCGGCTGGCTATGATAAAGACGCCAGCCGACTTCCCCCGGCCCGTCTGCGTTGCTCAGCGCTCCACATGGGGCCCGAACAGCGTCGCAATGTTGCGGCCAAGGCTGAATCGGGCTGCCTTGGATGGTCCGGCTTCGCGGGCGGGCGCGAGAAGCCGGGGGGGCTTGAAATTGAGGCGAGGCATCGCAATATTGGAAAAAGCAAAAACGAATCCAGTCTTGCTACGATTTGTCGGGTTGGCTATGCGTTCGTGTGTGGCCCCAATCATTTTTCACAGGAGTCCGCGATGAAGCGCATTGTGCTTTTTCTTGTTACCAACCTTGCCGTCCTGCTGGTGCTCAGCCTTGTCGCCAATCTGCTCGGTGTCGATCGTTTCCTCACGGCCAATGGCATGGATTTCGGCATGCTGCTGGCCTTCGCCGCCGTGATCGGCTTTGGCGGCGCTTTCATTTCCTTGCTGATGTCGAAAAGCATGGCCAAGTGGAGCACCGGCGCAAAGGTGATCGCGCAGCCCTCGTCGTCGACCGAGGTCTGGCTGGTCGATACCGTCGCCCGGCTGGCAGAGCGGGCCGGCCTGCCCATGCCGGAGGTGGCGATTTACCAGGGCGAGCCCAATGCCTTTGCCACCGGCGCGACCCGGAATGGTTCGCTGGTCGCCGTTTCCACCGGCCTCCTGCAGAGCATGAGCCGCGAGGAGGTGGAGGCCGTGCTGGCCCACGAAGTCGCGCACATCGCCAATGGCGACATGGTGACCCTGACCCTGATTCAGGGCGTCGTAAACACCTTTGTCATTTTTCTGTCGCGCGTCGTAGGCTTCCTGGTCGATTCCTATCTGCGCCGCAATGATTCCGAAAGCCGGGGGCCGGGCATTGGCTACATGGTCGCCAGCATGATTTGCCAAGTCCTTTTCGGCATGCTGGCCAGCATCGTCGTCGCCTGGTTCTCCCGCCAGCGCGAGTTCCGCGCCGATGCGGGGGCTGCCGGCCTGATGGGGACGCCGGTTCCGATGCAGAAGGCCCTGCGCCGCCTCGGCTCGCTGCATACCGAAGCCCTGCCGCAAAACATGGCGGCCTCCGGCATCGCTGGCGGAAGCGGCGGCTTCAAGGCCCTGTTTGCAACCCATCCGCCGCTGGAAGAGCGCATCGCCGCCCTGAATCCGCGCTGATCCAGGGAAGCTGGTCGGGCGGTCTGCCTTCAGGGGCGGATCGCTTGCGACTTTTTGCGGAATGTGTCGCATTTCACGGCGGTTCGGGAGCGCCTTTCGTAAAATTTGCAAATCACGATTGCTCAGTGGCTTTGCTTGTTACGAATTGGCATGAATTCTCTTCCTTTTCCGGAAACCGCCATGGCCCTGGTGTCGGAGGCCGAGCTCTTGGAAGGCATCGCCAGCTTGTCGCGCGGCGCTTATTTCAATGAAGCCTCGCTCGACATGACGCTCAGCTTGCTGACCGAGTCGGCCGCGCGCGTTTCCGGCATCGAGCGGGTCAGCATCTGGGCGCTGACCGACGATTTGCGGGAATTGCGCTGCCTGGAGCTATTCGAGCGTTCTTCTGTGCGGCACAGCAGCGGCGGCCTGCTGTCCGCCGTGGATTACCCTGAATATTTTCGCTGCCTGCGCGAGGGGTCCGGCATTGTCGCCGACGATGCCCGCCAGCATCCGGCGAGCGCCGAATGGGTCGGCGGCTGCCTGGCGCGGCATGGCATTAGCGCGCTACTCCATACGCCCATCCATATTCGCGGCGATTTGCAGGGGGTCTTGTGTCTTGAGCAGGTTGGCGCTTGCCAGCCGTGGACATTGGCGCATCGCCTGTTTGCGCAGGCCGTCGCCAATCTGGTGACCCTGGCCCTGGTCGAGTACGAGGCCGAGGAAGCGCGGCGCAAGGCGCGCGGGGCCGGTGAGCGATTGAAACTGTTGTTCGAATTGTCGCGCGACGCGATGCTGCTATTCGATAGCGGCAGCGGCATGGTGTTCGATGCCAACTGGCAGGCGGAAAAATTGTTCGCTTGCCGGCGCGGCGAACTGGTCGGGCGCGGGCGGCGGCAGTTGTACCGTTTGCCGGCGGGGCAGGATGTCGATGCCGTGTTCGCCCGGCCGCCCATCGAGCCGGTGGCGGCCGAATTGCGCCGGGCCGATGGCGAGTTGCGGGCGATCACGATCGCCGCCGAGGAGGTCGAGGTCGCTCAGGGGCGGCGTCTGGCTTTGGAAATCATCCGTCCTTTATAACGGGGCGACGGCGGCCAGCGTGTCGCGCAGTTGCCGCAGGCGGCTTTCCAG
>CAZFHE010000336.1:0-7621 GCA_964518615.1 uncultured Dechloromonas sp.
CAGCCAGCGATGCTCATCGCCTCGTCGTTTGGCGACTACTTTCGCTATGGCGCCTGGTTCGCCTTCCTGATCCTGTTATTGACGCCCGAGACGCCAGACGACAAGGAGAGGATACTCCCCGGCTGGCTGCTCCCGGCCTGCTGGCTGAGCGTCGTGGGCGGCATGCTCTGGCAGCTATTTTTGCTTTTCGGGCTCTTGAGCGCCGAAGACTGGCTGCGCACTGCCCTCCTCCTTGGTCTCGTGATGCCGGTTCTCGGCCTGATCCTGGTCGAGCAGTTGTTTCGCGGCGTCGCCGATGATGCCGTATGGAACATCAAACCGCTGTGTCTCGCGCTCGGCGGGCAGTTCATGTATGACATCTATCTGTTCTCTGAAGCCCTGATGTTCAACCGGCTCGATCCGGATGCCTTCGCCGCGCGCGGCGTCGTTCATGCGATCACGGTGCCGCTCTTGCTGCTGGCAACCCGGCGCAGCCGCGACTGGACGACGAAAATCCGCCTCTCGCAACGGGCGGCCTTTCATTCCGCCAGTCTCTTGATCGCCGGCCTCTACCTGATGTTCGTGGCCGGCGTCGGCTATTACGTCCGCTATTTCGGCGGCGACTGGGGCCGGGCGCTGCAACTGGTCCTGATTTTCGCGGCCGTGCTCAGTCTTGGCATGCTGGCGGTTTCTGGCTCGATGCGGGCGAAGATGCGGGTGCTGGTAGGCAAGCATTTCTTTCGCTACCGCTACGATTATCGCGAGGAATGGCTGCGCTTCACCCGCACCCTGTCCGCCCAGGAATCGCCGCAGGCCATGGGACAGCAGGTAATCCGCGGTCTGGCGGCGATGGTCGAGAGTCCGGCTGGCGGCCTGTGGCTGTGTGAAACAGGCCAGGGCCATTACCGCCAGGCCGCGCGCTGGAATATTCCGGCCCGCGAGGAAGCGGAATCCCCGGAGTCGCCGCTGCTGCGCTTCCTGATCGCCAGGGGCTGGGTCATCAATCTCGCGGAATACCGCAGCCACCCGGGGCGCTACGGCGACCTGGAAATTCCGGGCTGGCTGTCCTCGGAATTCCCCAATGCCTGGCTGATCGTTCCACTGATGGTCGGCAATCAGATGACCGGTTTCGTCATCCTGGCCACTTCCCGTACGCCGCTCGATGTCAACTGGGAGGTCAACGACCTCCTGCGCACCGCCGGCTGCCAGGCCGCCGGCTTTCTAGCCAATATGCAGGCCACCGAAGCCTTGCTCGAAGCGCGCAAGTTCGATGCCTTCAACCGGATGTCGGCATTCGTCGTGCATGATCTGAAAAATATCGTCACCCAGTTGTCGCTGATGCTGAAAAACGCCGAACGCCACCGCGCCAATCCGGAATTCCAGCAGGACATGCTGATGACCGTCGAGCATTCGGTCGAACGCATGCGGCAATTGATGATGCAATTGCGCGAAGGCGCCACGCCCCCGGGAACCGCCTGTGGTGTTAATCTCTCCGACGTCATCGAACGTATCCGCCGGGAAAAGGCAGGCCAGGGGAGGAATGTCGACGTGCGATTGCATCAAAAGCTGGCGGCGCGGGGCCACGAAGCGCGACTGGAAAGAGTCATTGGCCATCTGGTGCAGAATGCGCTGGATGCCACCGATCCCTCCGGCCGCGTGACGGTCGGCCTGGAGCGCCGGGGCGACCGGGTCGCGCTGGAAGTCAGCGACACCGGCCACGGCATGAGCGCGGAGTTTATCCGCGAGCGCCTGTTCAAGCCTTTCCAGAGTACCAAGCGGGCCGGCATGGGTATCGGCGCTTTTGAGAGCGCGCAGTACATCCGCGAATTGGGGGGCGAAATGCAAGTCGATAGCGAACCCGGCCAGGGCACGCGAATCACCGTCCTGCTGCCGCTGTTCGAGATGAGCACCGAATCCGATTTGCGTGAAGAGGAGAACGCTCGATGACGGAAAAACCCCGCCCCCTGCTGATCGTCGAGGATGATCCGGCTTTGCAGAAGCAATTGCGCTGGTCCTTCGACCAGTACGAGGCCATCACCGCAAGCGACCGCGAAAGCGCCCTCAGCCAGATTCACCGTCACCAGCCGGCGGTGGTCACCATGGACCTCGGCCTGCCGCCGGAGGCCGATTCCGTCTCCGAGGGCTTTCGCCTGCTCGAACAAATCCTGGCGATCGCGCCCAACACCAAGATCATCGTGCTCACGGGCCAGAACGACCGGACCAATGCCTTGCGCGCCATTGATCTGGGCGCCTACGATTTTTTCGCGAAGCCCTTCGAGCCAGAACTGCTCGGCCTGACCATAGACCGCGCGTTTCGTCTCTACGATTTGCAGCAGGAAAACCAGCGTTTGCGGGATGCCCAGCACCCGCCGGCGCTGGCTGGCCTCCTGACTCGCAGCCCGGACATGCTGCGCGTCTGCCGCACCGTCGAAAAAGTCGCCGGCAGCAACGCCACGGTCTTGCTGCTCGGCGAAAGCGGCACCGGCAAGGAAATCCTCGCCCACGGCCTGCACGATGCCTCGCCGCGCAAGAGCGAGCGCTTCGTGGCCATCAACTGCGCCGCGATTCCGGACAATCTCCTGGAAAGCGAGTTGTTCGGCTATGAAAAAGGCGCTTTTACCGGCGCCGCCAAGACCACGCCCGGAAAAATCGAAAGCGCCGACAAGGGCACGCTGATGCTCGACGAAATCGGCGACCTGCCCCTGCCCTTGCAAGCCAAGCTCCTGCGCTTCTTGCAGGAAAGAGTGATCGAGCGCTTGGGCGGACGCCAGGAAATCCCGGTCGATGTCCGCATCGTCTGCGCCACCCACCAGGATCTCAAGGCGCTGATCGGCGAAGGGCGATTTCGCGAGGATCTCTATTACCGCCTGGCCGAAATCGTCATCAACATTCCGCCGCTGCGCGAGCGCCAGGGCGACGCCGCCCTGCTCGCCCATGCCTTCGTTCGCCGCTTCGCGAGCGAACATCACTGCGGCAACATGAGCCTGAGCGAAGACGCCGTGCGGGCCATCGAAGCCCACGCCTGGCCGGGCAATGTGCGCGAACTGGAAAATTGCATCAAGCGCGCGGTGATCATGGCCGACGGCTCCCAAATCACGCGCGAGGACATCGGACTTGAGCTCGATCCCGGCAGCCAGCCCGAATTCATCGACCTGCGCAGAATTCGCGACGACGCCGAGCGCGGCGCGGTTGTCACCGCGCTGGGCCGCGCCAATGGCAATGTGGTTCGCGCCGCCGAGATTCTCGGCGTCAGCCGGCCCACCCTGTACGATTTGATGCACCGCCTGGGTCTCAAATAATCCATTCCTTCCATTCGAGAAAGCCATGAAAAAGCCCGCCTCCCTCATCGCCTCCTCCCTGTCGGCCGCCCTGATGGTCGCTTTTCTTGGCGCTTGCGACGCCGGAAACCCGGAACAACTGATCGCCTCGGGCAAGGAGTATCTAGCCAAGAACGACAACAAGACCGCCATCATCCAATTGAAAAATGCGCTGCAAGCCAACCCCAATCTGGGCGAAGCCCGCTTCCTGCTCGGCAAGGCGCTGCTCGAGAGCGGCGATGCGGCCGGCGCCGAGGTGGAATTGCGCAAGGCCCTCGATCTGCAATACGCCAGCGACCAGACCATCCCCATGCTGGCCAAGGCGCTGCTCGCCTCCGGGCAGGCCCGAAAGCTGACCGAGGAATTCGGCAAGACCGAACTGAGCGAGCCGGAAGCCCAGGCCAGCCTGAAAACGACCCTGAGCCTCGCCCTGGCGGTGCTGGGCAAGCGCGATCTGATGCAAATCGAATTGGCCGCCGCCCTGGCTGCCAAGCCGGACTATGCGCCGGCCCAATTGGCCGCGGCCCGCATCAAGGCCGGCACGGGCGACATCGACGGCGCCGTCGCCATTGTCGACAGCGTTCTCGCCGCCGACGCCAGGAATCCGGAAGCCTTGTTGCTGTCGGGTTCGCTACAGGGCGCACGCAACGACCCGGAGGGCGCGATCGCGCGCTATCGCGAAGCCGTCGCCGCCAAGCCGGATTTCCTGTTTGCCCACTCGGCGATAGCCACCACCTTGTTCAAGCAAAAGAAGAATGACGAGGCGGCGGCGCAAATCGACGCGATGAAAAAAATCGCCCCCCAGCATCCGCAAACACAGTATCTCGCCGCCCAACTGGCCTACCAGAAAGGCGACTTCAAGGCCGCCCGGGACATCGTCCAGCCCTTGCTCAAAACCTCGCCCAATAATCCCAATATCGCGCAACTGGCCGGGGCCATCGAATTCCAGTTGCGCGCCTGGACGCGGGCGGAAACCCATCTCAACAAGGCGCTCTCGCTGACGCCGGAGTTGCCGCTGGCCCGACGCCTGCTCATTGCCACCTATCTGCGCTCGGGCCAGGCGGCCAGGGCGCAAGACGCGCTGCAACCCGTGCTGGGCAAAATCGACGGCGATCCGGCGATGCTCGCCCTCGCCGGCGAAACCTTCCTGCAAAATGGCGACGCCGCCCAGGCGGAAGCCTATTTTGCCAAGGCCGCCCAACTCGATCCTGACAACGCCGCCCGGAAAACCTCGGTGGCCATCGCCCACCTGGCCCAGGGCAAGAGCGGGGCCATCGACGAACTGGAAGACATCGCCGAATCGGACCCGGGCGCCAGCGCCGACCTCGCGCTGATCGCCAGCCATCTGCGCACCGGACAACTGGACAAGGCGCTCACCGCTATCGACGCGCTGGAAAAAAAGCAGCCCAATAATCCCGCCACCTTCAACCTGCGGGCGCGGGTGCTGCTCGCCAAGAAGGATGTCGCCGGCGCGCGCCAGAATTTCGAGAAGGCCCTTTCCATCTATCCTGCCTATCTCTCCGCCGCGGCGAGCCTCGCGGCGCTCGATCTGGCGGACAACAAGCCCGACGCGGCCAAGAAGCGCTTCGATGCCGTACTCGCCGCCGAACCCCGCAATGTCCAGGCCCTGCTCGCCCTGGCCGAACTGCGCGCCAGAAGCGGCGGCACCCAGAGCGACGTCGCCGCGCTGATCGCCAAGGCGATCACGGCCAATCCGCAGGACAGCGCCCCGCGCCTGGCCCTGATCCAGTTTCACCTGAAAGCCAAGGACAACAAAAAGGCGCTCACCGTGGCGAACGAGGCCGTCGCGGCCCTTCCCGACAGCCCCGAATTGCTCGATGCCTTGGGGCGCACTCAGCAACTGGCTGGCGAAACCAATCAGGCGCTGGCCACCTTCGGCAAACTGGCCGGGCTGCAACCCGGCTTGCCGCTCGCCGACATGCGCATCGCCGAAATCCATTTGGCGGCCAAGAATCGCCAGGAAGCCACCAAGCACCTGAAGCGGGCGCTGGAAATCAAGCCCGATTTGCTGGAGGCCCAGCGCATCCTGATCCTCATGGCCGTCGATGAGAAAAGAAGCGGCGACGCCCTGGCCATCGCTCGCCAGATCCAGCAGCAGCGCCCCCGCGAGGCCGTCGGCCATTCGCTCGAAGGCGACGTCCGCGCGGTGCAAAAAGCCTGGCCCGAGGCCATCGCCGCCTATCGTCAAGGCATCAAGTCTCAGCCCTCGCCTGAACTTGCGATCAAGCTCTACCGCATCCTCGACATGGCCGGCGACAAGGCCGAGGCCGAGCGCTGGGCGGCGACCTGGAACAAGGAACACCCCCAGGACATCGCCATGCGCATGCACCTGGGCGACCTCGCCACCGCCCGCAAGGATTACGGCGAGGCCGCGCGTCTTTATCAAATCGCCCTCGATATCCAGCCGGACAATCCCTTGGCGCTCAATAATCTGGCCTGGGTTCTTGGCCAGCTGAAATCGCCGCAGGCCCTCGCTTATGCCGAGAAAGCCAATCGCCTCGCGCCGAACCAGCCGCCCTTCATGGATACCCTGGGCATGCTGCTGGCCGAGCAGGGAGAAAACGCCAAGGCCCTCGAATGGTTGCAGAAGGCGCACGAACTGGCGCCGCAACACGCGCCCATCCAGCTCAACCTCGCCAAGGTACTGATCCAGAGCGGCAAGAAGGAAGCCGCCCGCAAGGAACTGGAAGCACTCGCCAAGCTGGGAGAAAAATTCCCCCTTCAAGCCGAGGTTGCCCGTCTCTTGAAGGAACTCTAATATCCGGCCCTCCCCTGTGAACCCCATCATTCAACACCCCATTCATTTCACAAAGGAATACAGCATGACAACCATTGCAGTCGTTGGTCTCGGTTATGTCGGATTGCCGTTGGCCGTTGAATTCGGCAAGAAATACCGGACCATCGGTTTCGATCTGTCAGCCGAGAAGGTCGCCGCCTACAAGCAGCACGTCGACCCCACCGGCGAGGTCAGCAGCGCCGATCTGAAAGCCGCCGTCCTGCTCGAAATGGGCACCGATCCGGCCGCCCTGAGGGAAGCCGATTTCGTCGTCGTCGCGGTGCCGACCCCGGTCGACGACGCCCGCCAGCCGGATCTCTCGCCCCTGGTCGGCTCCTCGACCGCGGTGGGCCGCAATCTCAAACAAGGCGCCATCGTGGTTTTTGAATCCACGGTTTATCCTGGCGCCACCGAGGAAGTCTGTATTCCCATCATCGAACGCGAGTCGGGCAAGACCTGGAAAAAGGACTTTTTCGTCGGCTACTCGCCGGAACGCATCAATCCGGGCGACAAGGAGCGCACGGTCACCAAGATTCTCAAGGTGGTTTCCGGCGACACCCCGGAAACCCTCGCCACGGTCCAGAAAATCTACGGCAGCATCATCACCGCCGGCGTCTATCCGGCCTCCAGCATCATGGTCGCCGAAGCCGCCAAGGTCATCGAAAATACCCAGCGCGACCTGAATATCGCGCTGATGAACGAGCTGGCGATCATTTTCGACAAAATGGGCATCGACACGCTTGAAGTCTTGCAAGCGGCGGGCACCAAGTGGAATTTCCTCCCCTTCCGCCCTGGCTTGGTCGGCGGTCACTGCATCGGCGTCGATCCCTCTTACCTGACGCACAAGGCGCAGAAACTGGGCTACCACCCCGAGGTCATCCTGGCCGGCCGGCGCATCAACGACGGCATGGGCAAATTCATCGCCGAGCAGACGATCAAGCAAATGGTGAAAAACGCCCACCCGGTCAAGGATTGCCCCATCATCGTGCTCGGCCTGACCTTCAAGGAAGACTGCCCGGATCTGCGCAATTCCCGCGTCATCGACGTCATCCGCGAACTGGAATCCTATGGCGCGCGCGTCCTCGTTCACGACCCGGTCGCCGACCCGGCCGAGGCGCGCCACGAATATGGCGTCGACCTGGTCGCCTGGGAGGATTTGCCGAAATCGGCCGCCATGGTCGTCGCCGTCGGCCACCGGGAATTCAAGGCGCGGGCCACGACCGATTTCCTGTCCAAACTTGAGAAGGATGGGGTCGTCATCGACGTCAAGAGCCTCTTTGAGCCCAGCGCTTTCGCCAAGACCGGCATTCATTTCTGGCGTCTGTAAGGAGCCCTCATGCCCGGGAGCCGCCTCGCCCTGTCCGCCCTGACCCGGAGTCTCGCCATCCTGGCCGTGGCGGCGGCATGCGCGCCCCCGGCCGTGGCCGGCCCGGCCAGCGCCGACAAGACGACGGCCCTGCGCCAGGAAGCGGCGCGCCACGAATATGGCGACGGGGGGCCCGGCGACCCGGCCAAGGCCGCCCGCCCG
>CAZFHE010000337.1:0-4456 GCA_964518615.1 uncultured Dechloromonas sp.
GTGACCGCCGAGGAACTGGGCGGCGCGATGACGCACACCAGCAAGTCCGGCGTCGCCGATCTGGCTTTCGAGAACGATGTCGAGGCGCTGGCCATGCTGCGCCGCTTCATGAATTTCATTCCGGCCAACAACCGGGAGAAGCCGCCGGTCACGCCGACCAACGACCCGGTCGATCGCGACGATTATTCGCTCGACACCCTGGTGCCGGATAATCCGAACAAGCCCTACGACATGAAGGAATTGATCATCAAGGTCGTCGATGACAACGATTTCTTCGAATTGCAGGCCGATTACGCCAAGAACATCGTCATTGGCTTTGGCCGCATGGATGGTCACCCGGTCGGCATCGTCGCCAACCAGCCGCTGGTGCTGGCCGGCTGTCTGGATATCAAGTCGGCGATCAAGGCCGCCCGCTTCGTCCGCTTCTGCGATGCCTTCAATATTCCGGTCGTCACCTTCGTCGATGTGCCGGGCTTCATGCCGGGCACCGCCCAGGAATACGGCGGCATCATCAAGCATGGCGCCAAGCTCTTGTACGCCTTCGCCGAGTGCACCGTGCCCAAGGTCACCGTGATCACCCGCAAGGCCTATGGCGGCGCGTATGACGTGATGTCCTCCAAGCATTTGCGCGGCGACGTGAATCTCGCCTGGCCCTCCGCCGAAATCGCGGTCATGGGGCCGAAGGGCGCGGTCGAGATCATTTTCCGCGAGGAAAAGAACGATCCCGCGAAGCTCGCCCAGCGCGAAGCCGAGTACAAGGAAAAATTCGCCAATCCGTTTGTCGCCGGAGCCCGGGGTTTCATCGACGACGTCATCATGCCGCATGCCACGCGCAAGCGTATTGCCCGTTCGCTTGCGATGCTGCGTGACAAGAAACTGGAAAATCCGTGGCGCAAGCATTGCAACATCCCCCTGTAAGCGCCAGGAAGGAAAAGAACATGTTCAAGAAAATCCTCATTGCAAACCGTGGCGAGATTGCTTGCCGCGTCATCAAGACCGCCCGCAAGATGGGCATCGCCACCGTCGCCGTCTATTCCGAGGCCGACAAGGACGCCCTGCACGTCGACCTGGCCGACGAGGCCGTCTGTATTGGGCCGGCGCCGTCGAAAGAGTCCTACCTCGTCATGGACAAGATCATCGCCGCCTGTAAAGAGACGGGCGCCGAGGCGGTCCATCCGGGTTACGGCTTCCTGTCCGAAAATGCCGAATTCTCCCGCCGTCTGGAAGAGGCAGGCATCAAGTTCATCGGCCCGAAGCATTACTCGGTCGCCAAGATGGGCGACAAGATCGAGTCCAAGAAGCTGGCCATGGCGGCCAAGGTCAACACCATCCCCGGTTATAACGAGGCCATCGACGGTCCGGACGCGGCGGTCGAGATTGCCAAGAAAATCGGCTATCCGGTGATGATCAAGGCTTCCGCCGGCGGCGGCGGCAAGGGTCTGCGCGTTGCCTTCAACGACGCCGAGGCGCACGAAGGCTTCACCTCCTGCGTCAATGAAGCGAAGAACTCCTTTGGCGACGATCGCGTGTTCATCGAAAAATACGTGCTCGAACCGCGCCATATCGAAATCCAGGTGCTTGGCGATTCGCACGGCAATTACGTCTATCTGAACGAGCGCGACTGCTCCATCCAGCGCCGTCACCAGAAGGTCATCGAGGAAGCGCCGAGCCCCTTCGTCGATCCCGCGATGAGGAAGGCGATGGGCGAGCAGGCCGTCGCGCTCGCCCGCGCCGTGAATTACGAGTCGGCGGGCACCGTCGAATTCGTCGTCTCCGGCGCGACCAAGGAATTCTATTTCCTTGAAATGAACACCCGCTTGCAGGTCGAGCACCCGGTCACCGAACTGATTACCGGCCTGGACCTCGTCGAGCAGATGATCCGCGTCGCCGCCGGCGAGAAGCTGCCCATCGCCCAGGAAGACGTCAAGATCAACGGCTGGTCGATGGAATGCCGGATCAATGCCGAGGACCCCTTCCGCGGCTTCCTGCCCTCCACGGGCCGCCTGATCAAGTTCCTGGCCCCGGCCGAGTGCGTCGATGCCGATGGCACGACCCGCGTCGATACCGGCGTCTATGATGGCGGCGAAATCTCGATGTACTACGATTCGATGATCGCCAAGCTCATCGTGCACGGCAAGGACCGCAACGCGGCCATCGCCCGCATGCGCGACGCGCTGAATGCTTTCGTGATTCGCGGCATTTCCTCGAATATTCCCTTCCAGGCCGCGCTGATGCAGCACCCGCGCTTCCAGTCCGGCATGTTCGATACCGGCTTCATCGCCAAGGAATATCCGAAGGGCTTCGACGCCTCGATGGTGCCGCACGAAGGCCCGGCCCTGCTGGTCTCGGTGGCCGCCTATGTCTACCGCGCCTACACCGACCGTTCCGCCTCGATCTCTGGCCAGTTGCAAGGCCATGAGCGCATCGTCGGCAATCAGTGGATGGTGGTGCGCCTGAACGGCGCGCAGAAGGAGAAGCATCCGGTCACGGCGCGTCCGATTCCGGGCGGCTACCACGTCGAATACAACGGCGAGTGCTACGAGATCCTGTCCGACTGGAAGCTGGGCGAGGCGCTGTTCAACGGCACCTGCAACGGCCAGCCCTTCACCCTGCAAGTCGAGCGCAACAAGACCCGGTACAGCCTGTATCACTGGGGCACCCGCGCCGACTTCATGGTCATGAGCGCGCGCGCCGCCGAGCTCCTCGCGCTGATGCCGGACAAGCCCGCGCCCGACCTGTCGAAATTCCTGCTCTCTCCGATGCCGGGCCTCTTGCGCGAAGTCGCGGCGGCGGTCGGCCAGGAAGTGAAGGCCGGCGAAAAGCTGGCCGTCATCGAGGCGATGAAGATGGAAAACATCTTGAAGGCCGAGCAGGACTGCAAGGTGAAAAAGATCTCGGCCGCCGTCGGCGAAAGCCTGTCGGTCGATCAGGTGATCATCGAGTTCGAGTGATCCAAGGCTTCGCCGCCGGTCATCCGCCCGGCGGCCGCTCCAACAAAGGCCCGTCTTTCGACGGGCCTTTGTTTTTTTGGGTGGGGCAGAGCGCGTGGCTGTGGGGGGGGCCGCGTACCAATAAAAAAGGCCGCGCCTGGGCGCGACCTTTTTTGGGAAGGGATGGAAGGCTTCAGCGTTCCATCGACTCCACCACCGCCAGCGCCGTCATGTTGACCAGGCGGCGCACGGTGGCCGTGGCGGTCAGCACATGCACCGGGCGGGCCGCGCCGAGCAGGATGGGGCCGATGGTGATGCCTTCGCCGCCGGTCATTTTCAACAGATTGTAGGAAATGTTGGCGGCTTCGATATTGGGCATCACCAGGAGGTTGGCCTCGCCCTTCAGCGGCGATTCGGGATTCGCGCCCCGGCGGATGCCTTCATTCAAGGCGGTGTCGCCGTGCATTTCGCCGTCGACTTCCAGTTCGCCCGCGCTCATCGCCGACACGAGGCCCGTGGCGGTGCGCATTTTGCGCGCCGACTCGGAGCTCGCCGAACCGAAATTGGAATGCGACAACAGGGCCGCCTTGGGATGGCTGCCGAAGCGCTTGACCTGCTCGGCGGCCATCAGGGTCATTTCGGCGATTTCCTCGGCGCTGGGATTTTCGTTCACATGGGTGTCGCAGATGAACAGCGAGCGGCCGGGCAGCATCAGGTAATTCATCGCCGCCAGGGTATTGACCCCGGGGCGCTTGCCGATGACTTCGCGGATGACGCCCAAGTGGTGGCTGAACTGGCCGGTGGTGCCGCAAATCATGCCGTCGGCGTAGCCGAGCTTGAGCAGCATCGAGCCGATCAAGGTCGGCTTGCGGCGTAGCGCCTCCTTGGCCAGCGCGGGCGTCACGCCCCGGCGCGCCATCAGCTTGTGGTAGGCCGTCCAGGACTCTTGATAGCGTTTGTCATGATCCGGATTGACGATGTCGAAATCGACGCCCGGCTTGATGCGCAGCTTGGCCTTTTCCAGCCGGTGCTTGATGATGTCCGGCCGGCCGATCAGGATGGGGCGGGCGAATTTTTCCTCGATCACCACTTGAGCTGCGCGCAGCACGCGCTCTTCCTCGCCCTCGGCATAGATGATGCGCTTGCCTTCCGCCTGACGGGCGGCCTGGAAAATGGCGCGCATGCCGACGCCGGTGTGATAGACGAATTCGGAGAGCTTGGCGCGATAGGCGGCCCAGTCGGTGATGGGGCGCGTGGCGACGCCGGAATCCATCGCCGCCTTGGCCACCGCCGGGGCGATCCTGACGATCAGGCGCGGATCGAAGGGCTTGGGGATCAGGTATTCGGGACCGAAAGAGAGCTCGTGACCGGGATAGGCCATGGCCACCTCGTCGGTGACTTCGGCTTCGGCGAGCTCGGCGATGGCGCGCACCGAGGCCATTTTCATCTCCTCGGTGATGCGGGTTGCGCCGACATCGAGCGCGCCGCGGAAGGTGAAGGGGAAGCCCAGCACGTTATTGACCTGG
>CAZFHE010000338.1:0-3708 GCA_964518615.1 uncultured Dechloromonas sp.
ATGGCCAACAGCGCACAAGCCCGCAAGCGCGCCCGTCAAGCTGACAAGCAGCGCGCCCATAACGCAAGCCTGCGTTCGACCCTGCGTACCGCGATCAAGCGGGTGCGCCAGGCGATCCAGGCGGGCGACAAGACCGCCGCCCAAGGCGTCTTCCAGAAGTCCGTCGCGGTTCTCGACCGCATCGCGGACAAGAAGATCGTTCACAAGAACAAGGCCGCTCGCACCAAGAGCCGCCTGTCTGCACAGATCAAGGCGCTCGCTGCCTGATTCTTGCTGCGATCCAGTGAAAATGGCGCCCGAGGGCGCCATTTTTGTTGCTTGCGCGCGGCTTTTTCTTGGCCTGCGTGGCCTTCGCGGCCTTATTTCTGGTTCATTGCGCCTTCCCCGGTAAGGCGCGATGAACCTTATTTCTTGCCGTCGATCGGGCAGATGCCGTCGATGATTTGCAAGTCGTTGTCCTGAGCAAAGTTGAGCATGAAGCGGTAGGCCATGGGTTCGATTTCGCCCAGCCGGCCATCGACGAAGACCGCCTTTTCGCCGTTGTAATCGCCCGGCCCGACGTAGGGGGAGTATTTCATCTTGCGTTCGGCGCCAAATGCCGACATGACGCCGCAGAGGCGCTCGGCCCAGTCGCTGGGGCGAAATGTCTTGCCTTGCTGGGTGAGGCCCAGAATGATGAAGGGGGGCGATTCAGGCGTTGTCATTGTTTTGCTCTGCGTTGGGGGCGACTAGTACTCTCGCATCTTAACAGAAGGGCCCGCGCCGTGGGCTTCGCCAAGTGGAAGAGGGAAACTTCTTTGGTATTAGTGAGATAGATTGTTTTTGCAGAATTCGCTGCATATACTGGTGCGAGTTCAATGATCCGCAGGGGGTTTCATGCAGGCTGCCGTGATCACGAAATATCATTTCCGCATCCGGACGCGCAATGGCGTGGTGGTGGAAAATTTGTCTTTTTATGGCGCCGATGAGCTGACGGCGCGCCAGAAATTGCAGCGCATCTACCGCGATTGCGAAGTCCTGCAATGCCGGGAGGAACGCCTTCCGCCGGGAGGGCGCAACGGGCATCTCAATTACGAGGATGTGGTCGACCTGATTACGACGGCGTGAGCGCCATGTCGCCGCGGGCCTGGAGTTCGGCGAGCAGGCTCTGGTGGTCGTGGGCGCCGGCGCTGGCGGCATTGCGGCGGAAGACGTCCTGGTTGAGCGAGGGGCTTTCGGCGACGGTCACATTTTCGGAAATCACCGTGTCCAGCACTTCGTCGCCATAGCGTTCGCGCAGTTTTTTGCGCACGTCCTCGCTCATGCGCCGACGGCGGTCGAAGCGGGTGAGCAGGTAGCGGCGCTCGACGCGGCGTTTGAGGACGGGTTCCAGCACTTGCAGCGTATGGGTGATGTGGTCGGCGGCTTGCAGCGAGAGGTAGTCGGTCGAAACCGGGATGATCAGCCGGTCGCAGGCGAAGATGGCATTGAGCGCGAGCACGCCGATGTAGGGGCAGCAGTCGATGATGCAGGGGCGCTCGGGGTGCTCGGCCAGGGTCGAATCGAGGCCGAGGCGCAGTTTGTTGAGGATGGCCGGACCCTTGCCGAAAATCGAGTCGACCTTCATCAATTGCTGGTGCGCCGGGATCAGCCGGCCGATGTGTTCCCAGTCGATTTCCAGTTCGGCGAGGCTGCGGTTGTCCTGGTAGAAGGCAAACAGGCTGCGGCCTGCTTCGGCCGGGGCTTGGCCGTGGATATTGGAAAGATGGCCTTGCGGATCGAGGTCGAGGAGTAGCGGCGGTCTGCCCGCGCGATTGAGGGCGGCGCCGAGATTGAGCGCGGTCGTCGTTTTTCCGACGCCCCCCTTTTGATTGAAAATGGCGATGCGCATGGTTTTTGTCGTTCTATACAAGCCTCTATTTTTCACTTAACATTCTAGTTCCTGCAACTCTTTCGGATGCGCGTCATCTGTCGGAGGAGGCCGCGGGAGCTTTCATTTACCGGCGGCGATGGCCGCCGTTTTCGTTTGTTGGGGGCGCCTGATGTCGCATGTCATGAATACCTATGCCCGTTTACCCGTGACCTTTAGCCATGGTCGGGGTTGCCGGGTTTTTGATAGCGAGGGGCGCGAGTATCTGGATGCGCTCTCGGGAATCGCCGTGTCGACCCTGGGTCATGCGCATCCCAAACTGATGGCGACCATCGCCGCCCAGGCCGGACGCCTGCTGCATACCTCCAATCTGTACCGCATCGAGGAACAGGAGCAGTTGGCGAGCAAATTGTGCCAATTGTCTGGCATGCGGGAGGTTTTCTTCGGCAATTCCGGTTGCGAGGCCAATGAGGCGGCGATCAAGCTGGCCCGCTATTACGGGCATAAGCAGGGCGTCGAGCTGCCGACCATTATCGTGATGGAAAAGGCCTTTCACGGGCGCACGCTGGCGACGCTGTCTGCGACCGGCAACCGTAAGACCCAGGCGGGTTTCGAGCCGCTGGTGGCGGGTTTCGTCCGGGTGCCCTATGGCGATCTGGAGGCGATCCGGGCCATCGCTACGCACAACAAGAATATCGTCGCCGTGATGCTGGAAATTCTCCAGGGCGAGGGCGGCATTCATCTGGTCGATCCGGCCTACTACCAAGGCGTGCGCGAATTGTGCGACAGCCAGGGCTGGCTGATGATCTGCGACGAGGTGCAGTGCGGCATGGGCCGTACCGGCAAGTGGTTCGGCTATCAGCAGGTTGGCATCAATCCGGATATCGCGACGCTCGCCAAGGGCTTGGGCTCGGGCGTGCCGATTGGCGCTTGTCTGGCCGGCGGCCGGGCGGCCGGGCTCTTCGGGCCGGGCAATCACGGCTCGACCTTCGGCGGCAATCCTTTGGCTTGTGCCGCCGCGCTGACGACCATTCAGGTCATGGAGGACGAGGGCTTGCTGGATAACGCGGCCCGCGTCGGCGCGCTGATTCGCCAGTTGTTCGGCGAGGCGCTGGCCAGCTTGAAGGGCGTGCGCGAGATTCGCGGCCAGGGCCTGATGATCGGCATCGAACTGGATCGGCCCTGCGGCGAACTGGTGGGCAAGGCGCTCACTGCGGGCCTGTTGATCAACGTCACGGCGGATTCGGTGATCCGCTTGCTGCCTTCGCTCATTTTCAGCGACAGCGATGCGCGCGAGCTGGTGGCGCGGACGGCGCCGCTGATCCGGGAATTCCTGACGGCCTGAGCCATGACGATCAAACATTTTCTGCAATTCAAGGATTTCACGCGCGACGAGTTTGATTACGTGTTCGAGCGTACGCGCTGGATCAAGAATCAGTTCAAGTCTTATCAGAAATACTGGCCGCTCAACGACCGGACGCTGGTGATGATTTTCGAGAAGGCCAGCACCCGCACCCGGCTGTCCTTCGAGGCCGGCATGCAGCAACTGGGCGGGGCGGCCATCTATCTCAATACCCGCGATTCGCAACTCGGGCGCGGCGAGCCGGTCGAGGACGCGGCCCAGGTCATCTCAAGGATGAGCGACATCGTGATGATCCGCACCTTCGAGCAGGACATCATCGAGCGCTTTGCCGCCAATTCGCGGGTGCCGGTCATCAATGGCCTGACCAATGAATATCACCCTTGCCAGATCCTGGCCGACATCTATACCTATATCGAGCATCGCGGCGGCATCCAGGGCAAGACCGTGGCCTGGGTCGGCGATGCCAACAATATGTGCAACACCTGGTTGCAGGCCG
>CAZFHE010000339.1:0-1866 GCA_964518615.1 uncultured Dechloromonas sp.
CCAACGTCAAGCTGGCCCTGGCCGTGCCGGGTTCTGGCCTGGTCAAGCGCCAGGCCGAGGCCGAGGGGCTGGACAAGGTATTCCTCGCCGCCGGTTTCGAGTGGCGCGAGCCGGGCTGTTCGATGTGTCTCGCCATGAATGCCGACCGCCTGGAGCCGGGCGAGCGTTGCGCCTCGACCTCGAATCGCAATTTCGAAGGCCGCCAGGGGCCGGGCGGGCGCACGCATCTCCTCAGTCCGGCGATGGCGGCGGCGGCGGCCATTGCCGGCCGCTTCGCCGATGTGCGCGACGTGTTGTAAGGAGAGCCGGTGACCATGGGACGCGTGTGGCTTTCCCTGCTGGCGCTGGGCCTTGCGGCCTGCCATACGGCGGAAGGCGTCAAGAAGGACGCCCAGATCGGCGTCGAAAAAACCGGCGAGGCCATCCAGAAGGGCGGCAAGGCGGTTGGCGAAGCATTGAAAAAGAGCGGCGATGCCGTGCAGAGGGCAGTGGAATAATGGAAAAATTCGTTCGTCTGGACGGGCTGGTGGCGCCGCTCGACCGCAATAACGTCGATACCGACGCAATCATCCCCAAGCAATTTCTGAAATCGATCAAGCGTTCCGGCTTTGGCCCCAACGCCTTCGACGAATGGCGTTACCTGGATGTCGGCCAGCCCGGCCAGGATTCATCGGCGCGTCCGAAAAATCCCAATTTCGTGCTCAACCAGCCGCGTTATCAGGGCGCGGAGATTTTGCTGACGCGCGCCAATTTCGGCTGCGGCAGTTCGCGCGAACATGCCCCCTGGGCGCTGCTAGATTTCGGCTTCAAAGCCATCCTCGCCGAATCCTTCGCTGACATTTTTTTCAACAACTGCTTCAAGAACGGCATCCTGCCCATCGCGCTGCCGGCCGACGAAATCGCGGCGCTGTTCGGGCAGGTCGAAGCGACGCCGGGCTACAAACTGGTCGTCGACCTGCCGGCACAGGCGGTCATCCGCCCGGACGGCCACGGCATTCCGTTTTCCATCGACGCCTTCCGCAAGGAATGCCTGCTGAACGGCTGGGACGACATCGGCCTGACCCTGCGCCACGCCGACAAGATCAGGGCTTTCGAGGAGAAGCGGCGGGTTGAGCAGCCTTGGTTGTTTGCGCGGTGAGGGGTAGGTTGTGCGTTAGCACTAGCATTTATGTCCAATTCTGAGAGGGAAGAAAATCTTATGAACTGCAAGTTTGCAACTTTTGCTGTGTCTATATCAATCCTTTCGGGCTGTGCTTACAACGTCGCTCCATATGGCGCGTCAGTTCAAAACGTTGAAGCCATCAAGACCTACAACTTGAAGCCGGTATCTATTGGGAAATTTCAATCAAGCAAACCCGGTAATACGACCATTACATGCCGAGCAGCAGGACCTGTGACCGTCTCGCCCAGCTTTGAGGGATACATCGAGAAGGCATTTATTGATGAACTGAAACTCGCAGGAATCTACGACGCATCATCGCCCTTGGTTCTTACAGGTAAATTGGAACAGGTTGACTTCAGTTCCGGCATGACTGACGGCAACTGGTCTTTTACGCTGACACTCACAAATGCTAGGAACGAGAGCTTTACAACCAATTCAAAATTTGATTTTTCTGGAAGTTTTTCTGCGGATAAGGCTTGTCAAGAGGTTGCACAAGCATTTGGCCCGGCAGTCCAAAAGCTTGTTGCTAGCGTTGTCCAAGATCCAAAGTTCCGCCTAATTGCAAATTAATCACAAGCTTGATTGTATGTGCGGTACGTAGCATACAGCACGTAGGTTGGGGTGAGCCGCAGGCGAACCCCAACACTGGGCATCCGCGCCAACAGATTGATTTCATTTGATATTCGCATGAACCACATCGACCA
>CAZFHE010000340.1:0-3149 GCA_964518615.1 uncultured Dechloromonas sp.
TGCCCGAGGCGATTCGAGGAAAAAACAGGGCAAAACCGCCCGGAGTGGCGCCGCGTTGCCGAGGAACTTGAGCCAAATTCGATCATCTTCATCGTTGCATGACGGAATTTATTGAAAAACTCGGGTTGTTCGAGGTGCCCGCACGAAGGTGAGGGAAAAAAGTGGACTGTACGCACACCTTACCGGCGATTAGCCTACCCTGCACTAGTCCTCGTCCTTTTCCGTTTTTGGTCATGACCAAATTTTCGGCATGCTGCACCTGCCGTTCAAGCATTCGAGTTCATGATGTGGTGACTGGCATCGAACGCGGCGCAGTTGCCTGTCAGAAATCAAACATCAGGATGGCTCGCTTTGGGCGACACGAGTACACTTCGGGCAACCCAATTCAATGGCCGATTTAATGCAGCGCACAATGCAGTATAAAACTAAAAATTAATTTCAACTTATTGATTTTATTGTGTTCGTGTCGGACGGCTTCGCCGCGCCATTGAGCATCCGGTCGCTGCACGCGCGCACCACGTCGTTCAGATTGCCGTATTCCTGTTGCCGCGCGCGCAGCCAGGCGGCATCGCCGCCGCCGGCGGCGACCGCGCGCAACTCGGCCAGCCAATGCGCGCAGCCGAGCTCTCGGGCGTCTTCTTCCAGCGCGTCGAGCACTTCATGGGTCCACTCGCCGAGCGGCCGGACGGAACAGGTCATCGGGTCGGAAATTGTCGCCGCCATGCCATAACGGCAAGCCTGAAATTTGTTGAAGCGGGCGGCATGGGCCTGGCGCTCCGTCGAGAGCGGCCCCCGCGTGCGTAGCAGCCAGCGGGACAGCGACTGGGCCAGGGCGGCGAGCGCGGCGGCCTGTTCGATGGCAAGCGGGGTGTCGCAGACGCGAATCTCGACAGTGCCGAATTCCGGCTTTGGCCGCACGTCCCAGTACAAATCCTTGATGCTGGCCGCAATGCCGCAAGCTTGCAGGAATTCGCAATGGCGGACGAAATCGGCCCAGCCGGCAAGCGGCGGGCACTGGCCGCTCAAGGGAAAAGCCGACACGGCGTTGAGGCGGGCCGACTGGAACAGCGTGTCCTCGCCATCGACAAAGGGCGAGGAGGCGGAGAGCGCAATGAAAATCGGCACATAGACGCCGAGCGCCTGAGTCAGCCAGATGGCGTCGTCGGCGTTGTCGCAGCCGACATGGATGTGCTGCCCGAAAACGGTGAATTGCTTGGCCAGATAGCCGTAGCGCTGATACAGCACGGAGAAGCGCTCGCCGGGGCAGATGCGGCGATCCGGCCAGCGGTGAAAGGCGTGAGCGCCGCCGCCGCAAATGCCGATATTGTTGCGTTCGGCATGGATGCGCAGCGTGTCGCGAAGGCCCGCGAGATCGGCGGCAATGGCATCCACGGTGTTCCGCGCCTCGGTGCTGACCTCGATCATGCTTTCGGTGATTTCCAGCTTGATCTCGCCGAAGCGGCCATCGTATTTGAGACTGCCGAGCAGGTCGGTGGCGGCGCGGGTCAGGTTGTAATCGCGGCGCGACACCAGTTGCAGTTCCAGTTCGACGCCCAGCGACAGCGCGTCGCTATGGCGGAATTCGCCGATGCTTCGGGTCATGCGATACCTCCGCGAATGGGCCGGTCGTCGTGGCATTCGCCGGAACGGCGTAGCGCCAGCCAGCACAGCGCCGGGCCGGACAGTTCCATGATGGCGGCGGCGAACAGCGGCAAGGTCAGGGCCGAGAGCCCGATTTCCGGATACAGCCCGGCCAGTTCGTAGGCCATGAACACCGCCGTCGCCGACAAGGGCTGGATGCCAAGGCCGACCAGGAGCCGCTTCCTGAAGGGCAGACTGCTGCCGGTCAGGGCCGACGCGGCTATTTTGGCCATGGCGCGCACGGCCAAGAGGCCAAGGGCCTGAAGGCCGGTGACCCAGGTGAAGGCGCTCCACGGCAATGAAGCGCCGATGACGACAAAAAGAATGATGGCCAGCAACCAATGCCCTTCCGGCAGAACCGTGTAGCGCAGCGACTGGCGATCGTCCTTGATGCTCAGCGCCACGCCCATCACGAACAGGGTCAGGAAAACCGGCACGGCCAGCATGCGGGCGATGCCGACGGCGAGCAAGGCCGAGGCGACCAGTACGAAGACCTGGGCCAGCGAGGCTTTCGGCAGCAAGCGGGCGATGGTCAGCGCCAGATGGGCGGCTAGGGAGGCGACCAGCAGCGAACCGATGCCGACCCACAGCGGATGGATGAGGGCGTTGATCCAGTTGCTGCTCTGTTCGGCATGAATAATGCCGAGCACCAGGGTGAAGGCAACGAAAGAAGCCGCGCAACTGATCGCCGTGTGCAGGATGACGCGCTCGGTGACCTGGCCTTGGGATCTCGATTGCTCGACGATCAATAGCACCACGGCCGGCGCCGAGGCCATGGTGATGGCGGCGGTGGCGGCCGACCAGGCGGGCGACAGGCCAACGCAGTAATAGGCGAAAACAAAAATCAGCACAAAGGAAAGCACGATGTCGCTCACCGTGCCGCGCAACAACTCGGGGTTTCGCAACAGCCAGCCGAGATCGAGACGCCGGCCAACCTCCAGCATCAGGAGACCGAGCGCCGCGTCGGCCAGGGGCCTCGCCTTGGCCAGCGTCTCGATGCTGATCCAGCCCAGGAGCGAGGGGCCAAAAAGCATGCCGGCCAGCACATAGCCGATCACCTTCGGCCAGCCCGCGCGAGCCTGCAACCACTCGCCAATCAGCAAGCCCAGCAGCAACAGCAGGCTGAACAAGGCGAGCGAGTCGATCTGCCCGGGAAAAGGCGGCAGGAAATACAGGCTATCGTGCAGCCGCTCCCAAAGCGCGCGCGGCAGACCGCTCAACCACTCAAGCATGGCGGAAAACCGCCCGGCCATTCCGCCCGGCATCAGCCCCGGCAATACTGGCCTCGGCGGCTCCTGTCAATCCAACGGTGATCATGCTTTGACTCCTGTGCTGCGATGGGAAATGGAACGATCTCAAATGGCGCTATCTCGATAGCCGCCTCGAAAGCCGGAAGCGCCGGCGGCGCTCCCTTGGGGTTGAAAACGCGGCCCCCGCGTCAGGAGGCCATTTCGTGTCACCAGCGCCGGCCGCGGGCCGCGCTGAGAAATTGGTCGAGAATCGGCGTG
>CAZFHE010000341.1:0-2582 GCA_964518615.1 uncultured Dechloromonas sp.
GATCACTTCCAGATTGATCGCGCCGGCCTTGGAGACCAGCTCGTCGAGCGTGGCCTTGCCTTCGGGACGAAGCTGGGCCTTGTCGAAGTCGAACAGGGCGTCGGCAGCCACGGTGATCTTCTCGCCAGCGGGCTTGGGCGCGGCGGCGGGGGCGGCGGCCGGGGGCTGAGCCGGGGCGGCGCCCTTCGGCTCGCAGGCCTCCTTGGGCAGCAGGTCCTTGTCGCATTCGCAACCGGCAGCGTCGGCGGCGGCAGCGGCCGGGGTCCAGTAGCCGGTGCGCCAGCACAGGCCGGCGCCGCTCTTGGCGACCACGTCGCGGGCGTCGATGACATAAACGCGTTCCTGAGCCGTGGCGGCGACGCCAACACCGGCCAGCAGGGCAATGAGCAGGGATTTCTTGACGAAGTTCATGGTCTCGGGATTCCTATCGAAATGAGGGATGGCGCCCACGGTAAGGCCGGCTTGCCCGGCTATACCACGGCGAGGGCGCATTGTCGGCCAGGAATGCCAAAAAGGAAAGCCCGGGGGGCGCTTGCGGAAAAGCGAGGCCGAAGACCGAAGTTTCGAGGAACGGCCATCCCGTGTCTTTGCCTATCTCAATCGCTGTTTTCCGCGCCTGACGCGCGGGCGTACTTTGTGTCGCCAAAAGAAAGTAGCCAAAGGCGGGGTTCATCGCTGCCGCAGGCAAAAGGCGACCCCAGGTTGCGCGGTCGGCTGCGCCGACTGCCCTCTCCGACTCGACGGGCCGGGCGGCTGGAGAAATGGCCCCCCACGCTCGGCCTACGGCCTCGCTGCCCCCCAAGGGGGCATCTGCCGCCTTGGGGCGGCCCGGCGGCGGCAGAAAAGGCACCCGCCGACTGCCCCCGGCCCATCTGCGTTGCTCGGCGCTCCACATGGGACCCAACGGCGTCGCAACTCACGCGCCAAGGATTGCCCAGGCGTTCAGGCGATTGCCCTGCCGTCTCGCCATCCAGGATTGGAGAACGGCCGGCAATCGGTCAGAATGGCGGGATGCGCCTTTTTCCCGACAGCCGATGGACAACCTGATCAAGGACACCGCGACGCTGGAACTGTTCTGCTGGCTGGAGCCCGGCGCGGAAATGCCGGGCTGGGACATCCTCAAGGGCAGTCCCTTCGGCAGCACGCTGGCTTCGCCCGAGGGCGGCGAGCCGACGCCGGACGACCAACTGATCTCGGTGCAGAATTATTTCGCCGAATATCATCTGGAATATTTCCGCCAGCGGCGCTACAACCATTTTCCCAGCCGCCTGCATGCCCTGTTGCTCTTTGCCACCCGCACCGATGCGATGACCTTCCGCCACAAGCATCCGGCGCGCGTGTTCGGCAAGAACCTGGTCTGCGCCCGCACCCAGGGCGCTTATATTTGCGCCTTTCACGACGCCAGCTGGCTCGATTACCTGCGTCTGCCGCACAGCCTGTCGCTGGCGGCCCTCGATGAAGTGGCCGATCACTATTGGTCGGGGCGCACCGTCGAGGAAATCGGCCTGACCTTCATGAACGAACCCTGGCCGGAGCCGCCGGTCATCGAGGCGCTGTTCCAGGGCACGCTGGAGCCGGTCTGGGGTTATCAACAATCGGGCTGGCTGCCCGGTTTTCGCTAGGATTCCATGCGCCGCATCGCCTTCATCCTCCTCGCCCTTGCCGCGCTCGCCGCCCTGCTGTTCTGGAGCGCCCGCCCCAAGCCGATCCCGGTCGCCCTCACCGACGTCAGCGCGGGTCTCGTCGAATCCACGCTGACCAATACCCGCGCCGGCGCCATCGAAGCCTGCCTGCGCACCAAGCTCTCGCCCATCGTCGGCGGGCGCATCGAGTACCTCGGCGTCAAGGAAGGCGATAAGGTCAAGAAAGGGCAATTGCTCTTGAAACTGTGGAATGACGACCAGCAGGCCAATACCGCGCTGGCCGAGGCCCAGGTGACGGTTGCCGCCCGCCGCGTCGATGAAGCCTGCATCGCAGCCGCCAATGCCGAGCGCGAAGCCCTACGCCAGGCCGATCTGCGCGAGCGCGGCTTCGTCTCCCAAAGCGCCGAGGAAGCCGCCCGCACCGAAGCCGAGGTGCGCCGGGCTACGTGCAATACCGCGCGCGCCGATGTCGCCCAGGCCGAGGCCCGCTTGCGCACGACCCGCATCGAGCAAGGCCGCGTCGCCTTGTACGCGCCCTTTGACGGCATCATCGCCAAGATTGTCGGCGAACTGGGCGAATACTCCACCCCCTCGCCGCCCGGCGTGATGACCCCGCCCGCCATCGAATTGTTCGACGATTCCTGCCTCTACGTCACCGCCCCGATGGACGAGGTGGACGCGCCCAAAATCGCCCCCGGCCAGGCCGTGCGCATCCGCCTCGACGCCCTGCCGGGACAACATCTCGCCGGCAAGGTCCGCCGCGTCGCGCCCTATGTGCTGGCGGTCGAAAAGCAGGCGCGCACGGTCGATGTCGAAGTCGATTTCACCGACCCGCCGCCGCCCGGCAAACTCCTGGTCGGCTACAGCACCGATGTCGAAATCATTCTTGAATCCCGCGACAAGGTGTTGCGCATCCCCACCGCCGCCATCCGCGAAGGC
>CAZFHE010000342.1:0-3034 GCA_964518615.1 uncultured Dechloromonas sp.
ACGCTGATCGCCACCAACCTCCTGTTCGTCCTCTCCTTCTCGTTCGACATCCAGATTCTCGAAGGCGCGCTGACCGCCTCGCGCTTCGTCGGCTTCCACCTGATCGACCTGAATTCGGCCCTGCAGGTCTGGCTCGCGCACAAGCATGTGATCGTGAATCTGCTGATCGGCACCTTCACCGTTTTCGTACTCTGGGTGCTGCTCGGCGGCCGCACTTTCTGTTCCTGGGTCTGTCCCTACCACCTGGTCGCCGAATGGGCCGAAGCCCTGCATCTCAAGCTTGCCGAAAAAAAAATCGTCACCGACCACGCTTTTCATCGCGGCGCGCGCACCGTGTTCTGGATTCTGTTCGCGCTGATGGCCCTGATCACCGGCTATACCGTGTTCGAAACCGTCTCGCCGACCGGCATTTTGTCGCGCGCGCTGATTTACGGCCCGGGTCTTGCGCTCGGCTGGGTCTTTTTGCTGCTGCTATTCGAGGTCATCTGGTCGCGCCGCGCCTGGTGCCGCTATGTCTGCCCGATTGGCCTGACCTATGGCGTCGTCGGCAGCATCTCTCCCCTGGGCATCAATTACAAGGTCGAACACTGCTTCCACGAAGGCGATTGCCGCAAGGTCTGCCTGGTGCCGCACGTCCTCGACGTCACCATCAAGGGCCGCGCCGCCGAGGAAAACATGAGCCTTGGCCCCGATTGCACGCGCTGCGGCCTGTGCGTGGATGTCTGCCCGACCAAGGCCCTGCAATACGAAATCAAGGGATTGTCGAAACTGCTCTGAGATCGCGGGCCAGCTATTTGGCCAGCAAGGCGGGCGTCGCGGCCTCGAAATCTTGCGCTTTCACCAGCCCCATTTTTCGCGACACGATCCTGCCGTGGCGGTCGATGAACAAGGTATAGGGCAGGCCCGCCCTGGCATTGCCCAGCGCCTTCATGAGCCCAATGCCCTGTTCCTTGGCGATGAATACCGGGTAATCCATCTCGTAGGCCTTGGCGAAATCCTTGACCGGCTCGGCGCGATCCTCGATGCCGATGCCAAGCACCTCGACCCGGCCCTTGTGGGCGTGGCGAAAGGCGATCAATTCGGGAATCTCGGTCTTGCAGGGGCCGCACCAGCGGGCCCAGAAATTGACCACCAGCGGCTTGCCCTGGTAACGGGAAAGCGCCACGGGCTGATCGTCGACATCGGCAAGCGTCGCCGCGAACAAGGGTTCCGATGAAAGCGCTTCATCGGCCAGAACGGTTTGTGCCAACAAGGCCAGGGCAATGGCGGCGACGCGCTGTCTCAAGGCAAATCCCCCCGGCGGAACAGGAAGTAGCCGATGCTCGCGCTGACGAGGCCAAGGAAAGCCGGATAGACCAGGGCGAAGATCTTGTAGCCCGTGACGCCGAAGAGATCGAGGATGACGAAGGCCGAGGGGCCAAGCACGATCAGTTGCGGATCGAACAGGGCCAGCGCGGCGGTGCGGAAAACCTGCAATGGGTTGGCGAGCGCCAGGGTAATGGCGATTTCCGGCGCCACCTTGCCCTGGATCATGACGCCGAGCAGGATCAGGTCGAGAAATAGCAAGAGCGTGAGCCAAACCATGAAGGCGGCGCCCTGGGCGAGATCGGTGCTGCGGGCAATGGCCGAAATCAGCATGCCAATGCCGAGAAAGCACAGGGCCATCACCGCCAGGAGCGCGGTGTAGTAGCCGAACATCTCCCAGGGCACCTCGATTTCCTGAATCGTGGCCCAGACGGTGGCGCCGAGCATGGCCAGGAAAACGGGCAAGAAGATGATGAGATAGCGACCGATGATCTTGCCCCAGAACCACGCCGACAGCGATACCGGCAGCGAGAGCAGGTATTCGAAAACGCCGGCCTCGCGGTCGCCGGCCACCGAGCGCACCGTGGTGATCAGCACGAAAATCGGCAGGATGGCCATGGTCAGCTGGATATAGGTGACCAGGAGGCGGGAGAGGCCGATGAAGCCAAGCACCCGCGACTCGGTGAGGCCAAAAACGAAGAGCAGCGCGACGATGCCGCCAAAGACCAGGGTGTAGATCTGGAACCAGCGGGCGCGCAGCGATTCGACGATGTCCAGTTTGGCAGTCAGCCAGAATTGATTCATTGCTTATTGGGCCTTAAGGGTTGAGTCGGCGGTATCACAGGGCATCATTTGCCGCGGGCCAGCAGGTGTTCGCGCATGCTGGCGAAATCCTGGCTGCCCGCCTGCGGCTGGGGGGCGGCGGCAAAATTGTAGCCCATCGGCGAATGGCGGCCGACCGAGTGCGCCCCGCGCGGGTCCAGCCAATGGATGTCCTGAGCCTTGCTATTCATGTCGGCGACCCACATGCGGGTCGAGGGCTCGGCCATCCACGGCATGTCGGCGGCCTTGTCGCGCATCCAGAACACGAGACAGCCGATATCGTCGAACTTGTAGGCGGCATCCCTCGGCCCGCCGCGAAGCTGGGCGGCGAAGCGGCGGTCGGAAATGACCATGTTGCAGCGCGCGCAGGCGTCGCGGTCCCATTTGATCTCGACCATGCCCTCCGGCCAGCCATCCTGCCGGCAGGCGGACAAGGCGGCGGCCAAGGGCGTCAGCAGGAAGCCGGCGCCGGAGAGGCGAGCGAGAAACTGGCGGCGGTCGGGGCGGCAAGACATGGAAATTCGGATCAGCCTGCCTTCTCGGCCAGCGACAGATCGGCGATCAGCGCCGTGTAGCGGGAGACGATGCCGAGAAAGCGCAGGCGATCCGGCCCGGCGATTTCGCCCTGCCAGACCAGATCGTTATCGTGGCTCTCGAAATTCCAGCCGCCGAGCGCCTTGGCGAAGGCCGGCTCGAAGCGCTTCAACGCGATGCGGCAGTTGAGCCGGGCCGTCAACGCAACATCGTCGGCGACCTTGTCGTCGAGCACGATCTTGCCCATATCCATTTCGATGACCCGGTTGACCAGCGCCGACACCTCGTCCAGACGGTGGCTGGAGATGATCATCGTGGCGTCTTCCAGGCGCTCGGCCAAGAGATCGAAGAAAATCTTGCGCGCTTCCGGATC
>CAZFHE010000343.1:0-3767 GCA_964518615.1 uncultured Dechloromonas sp.
CCGTGATTGGCGAGCAGGCAGCCCTTGCGTTGTGTCATTGCCGCCAGCGCCGCCGCCGACAGGGCTTCGCTGCCGAACAGGGCGTAATCGGCGCAGCGGATATTGTCGCCGCCGAAGCGGGCGATCATGTAATGGAAGGGCGGAATGTCGCGGCGCAGGCAAGAGAGGCTGACCGCGAAGGGCGAATGGGCGTGCAGCACCGCGCCGATTTCCGGGCGGGCGGCATAGAGATCGCGGTGTAAGCGCCATTCCGAGGAGGGCTTGCGCCGGCCTTGGGAAGAACCGTCTAGCGTCATCCAGGGTATGTCGTCGGCTTCCAGCGCGCCGTAGGGCATGCCGGTCGGCGTGATGACAAAGCCTTCGCCACGGCGCGCGCTGACATTGCCGGCCGTGCCGCGATTGAGCCCGGCGGGTTGCAGGGCCAGGGCCGTGGCGATGAGCGCGCGGCGCGGATCAGTCGTCATGCGTTCTTTTCCGGGAAGAGCGACGAGAGGCCATCGCGGCTCGCCGGGCAGACGCCGCGCTCGGTGATCAGGGCGGTGACGAGGCGGGCCGGGGTTACATCGAAGGCCGGGTTGGCTACGGCTTCGCCGGAAGGCAACTGGCGCAGGGCCGAGGGCTCGCCGCCCGGGGTGAGGCCTTGCACCTCGCGCAATTCGTCGCCGTCTCGCTCCTCGATCGGGATCGCATCGCCGTCGGGGCAGGCGAAATCGAGGGTCGAGGAGGGCGCGGCGACGTAAAAGGGGATGCTATTGTCGGCAGCGGCCAGGGCCTTCAGATAGGTGCCGACCTTGTTGGCGACATCGCCATTGGCGGCGATGCGGTCGGCCCCGACAATCACCGCGTCGATCCGGCCCGCGCGCAGCAAAATGCCGGCCGCGTTGTCGGCGATGAGGGTGTGCGGCACGCCGTGCCGGGCCAGTTCCCAGGCCGTCAGCAGGCCCTGATTGCGCGGCCGGGTTTCCGAAACCCAGACATGCGCCGCCAGCCCCGCGTCGTGAGCGGCATAGAGGGGCGACAAGGCGGTGCCGTGATCCACGGTTGCCAGCCAGCCGGCGTTGCAATGGGTCATCACATGGAGCGCGCCATCATGGCGGGGCTTTGATTGGCGCAAGAGCGTGAGGCCATGCCGGCCGATGGCGGCGTTTCGGGCCGCGTCTTCCTCGGCGATGGCCGAGGCCTCGGCCCAGGCCGCATCGACGCGCCGGGCCGGGGGGAGCGGCGCGAGCAGCCGGCTCATGCGGTTTAGCGCCCAGTGCAGGTTGACCGCCGTCGGCCGGGTCGCGCCCAAGAGCGCGATGGCTTCTTCCAGCCCCGCGTCGGAAGCGTCGCGGGCGAGCGCGATGGCGAGCCCATAAGCGGCGGTCGCGCCAATCAGCGGCGCGCCGCGCACCTGCATGACGCGAATCGCATGGGCCGCCTCGTGGAGCGCGCCAATGCGCGCCCATTGCAGGGCGTGCGGCAGACGGGTCTGGTCGATGACCTCGATGGAGCGCTGTCCGGGATGGGCGCGCAGGGCGCGGGTGGGGATGCCGTCGATGTTCATGGGCGGCATTGTGGCATAGCGGCTGGCGGCGCTGCATGGCGCGCGGTTTATCCGAAGTCCGTGAGCGGCTTGACGCTGGCGCGAAGGACCGCGAATAATCGGCCTCCAATCATTCAAATCATGGGAGCGCCGCGATGGGCATCGTGCAGGAATTCAAGGAATTTGCCGTCAGGGGCAATGCCGTCGATCTGGCGGTTGGCGTCATTGTCGGCGCGGCCTTTGGTAAGATCGTCGATTCCATCGTCGGCGATCTGGTCATGCCGCTGGTCGGCCGGGTGGTCGGCAAGCTCGACTTTTCCAATCTTTATTTTGTGCTCGGCGACAACCCGAAAAATCTTGCAACCCTGGCCGAATTGAAGAAAGCGGGCATCCCGGTTTTCGCCTATGGCAGTTTCCTGACCATTTTGGTGAATTTCATTCTGCTCGCCTTCATCATTTTCATGATGGTCAAGCAGTTGAATCGCCTGCGCAAGGCCGAGCCCGCGCCGGCAGCGCCCGAAGCGCCCGAGGACATCGTGCTGTTGCGCGAAATTCGCGATGCGCTGAAGAAATAGGCGCTTGCCTTTTTTGGAGTATTCCATGTTGTTTTCCGAACTCGGCCTCAAGGCCGAAATCCAGCGCGCCGTCGCCGAACAGGGCTACGATGCGCCGACGCCGATCCAGCAGCAGGCCATTCCCGCCGTGCTCAAAGGCCACGATCTGATGGCCACGGCGCAGACCGGCACCGGCAAGACCGCCGGCTTCACGCTGCCGATCCTGCATCGCCTCGCCTCGGGGCCGAACGACCGCCTGGCGCGCATCGCCAAAACGCCGCGCGCGCTGGTGCTGACGCCGACGCGCGAACTGGCGATCCAGGTCGAGGAGAGCGTGCGCACCTACGGCAAGCACCTGCCGATCAACTCGCTGGCCGTCTTCGGCGGCGTCGGCATCAATCCGCAGATCGCCCACCTCCGCCGTGGCGTGGACATCCTGGTGGCGACGCCGGGCCGGCTACTCGATCACGTTCAGCAAAAGACGGTCGATCTTGGCGGCATCGAGATCTTCGTCCTCGACGAAGCCGACCGCATGCTCGACATGGGCTTCATCCGCGATATCCGCAAAGTTATCGCGCTCTTGCCCAAAGAGCGGCAGAACCTCTTGTTCTCCGCCACCTTCTCGCCGGAAATCCGAGAACTGGCGGCCGGCCTCTTGCACCAACCGGTGTCGGTGGACGTCGCGCCGCGCAACACGGCGGCCGAGACGGTGACGCAAAAAGTCATCGAAACCAACCGCGAGCAAAAAAAGGAACTCCTCAAACACCTGTTCGCCACGCGCGGCCTGCATCAGGTCCTGGTCTTTGCCCGCACCAAGTACGGCGCCGACGCCTTGGCGCGCACGCTCGACAAGGCCGGCATCAAGGCGGCGGCGATCCACGGCGACAAATCGCAAGGCGCGCGCACGCGCTCGCTCGGCGATTTCAAGGACGGCAAGCTGGCGGCGCTGGTCGCCACCGACATCGCCGCCCGCGGCATCGACATCGACGCCTTGCCCTACGTCATCAACTACGAACTGCCCAACGTCGCCGAAGACTACGTACATCGTATCGGCCGTACCGGCCGGGCCGGCATGGCAGGCGAAGCGATCTCGCTGGTCTGCCATGACGAGCGCGGCAACCTCAAAGACATCGAAAAATTGATCAAGCGCAACATCGAGCGCGTCGTCGTGCCCGGCTTCGAGCCAACGGCGGTCGCCGCGCCGCGCCCGCCCCAGCCGCCGCGCTCGGCGCGCACCGGCCAGCCGGGCGGTCGCGCCCCGGGGCGCAAAGGCGCCGCCCAGCCGGGCGGACCGGCCCAGCACCGCAGCGGCAGCCGGCATCGCTGAGGGCGGCGGATGGCGCTCGGGCAGGGATCATGGCGGCGCGAGGCGCCGCCATGTCATTTCCTGGTCAATGCCGCGCGCGACAATATTCACGGGCTTCCCTTTTCGGGCGAGTGATTCAGTGTCGCAACCCGCCAAAGAGGGGGGGGATCTGTCGCTGGCTTACCCGGAATCGCGGATCAGTTGTAGCAATTCCTCGCCATAGTGCGCGATCTTGGCGCTGCCCATGCCGGTGATGCTGGCCAGGAGGCCGTGGCTGACCGGGCGAACCTTGGCCAGTTCGCGTAGCGTCTTGTCGTGCAGGATGACATAGGCCGGCACGCCCTGTTCGCGGGCGGTATCGGCTCGCCATTTGCGCAGCACT
>CAZFHE010000344.1:0-2823 GCA_964518615.1 uncultured Dechloromonas sp.
CATGTGATAGCCGCAGAAGGGCAGCATGGCGAAGGGGTCGCGGCGCACCACGCCCTGCTGGCCGAAGGCGGCGGCGGTGGTTTCGGAGCCCAGCGTGGCGGCCATGTAGACGCCGTAATTCCAGTTGAAGGCCTGGTAGACCAGCGGCACCGTGGTGGCGCGGCGGCCGCCGAAAATGAAGGCCGAGATCGGCACGCCGGCGGGATCTTCCCAGGCGGCATCGACCGACGGGCACTGGCTGGCCGGGGCGGTGAAGCGCGAATTGGGGTGAGCCGCCTTGCGGCCGGCCTTGCCGTCCTCCGGCGTCCAGTCCTTGCCCTGCCAGTCGATCAGGTGGGCCGGGGCTTCCTTGGTCAGGCCTTCCCACCAGACATCGCCGTCATCGGTCAGGGCGACATTGGTGAAAATGATGTTTTCCTTCAGCGTGGCCAGGGCATTGAAGTTGGTTTTCTCGGAGGTGCCCGGCGCAACGCCGAAGAAGCCGGCCTCCGGATTGATGGCGTAGAAGCGGGTGACGCCATCCTTGTCCTGGCGCGGCTTGATCCACGCGATGTCGTCGCCGATGGTGGTGATCTTCCATCCGTTCAGGGGCGCAGGCGGAATCAGCATGGCGAAATTGGTCTTGCCGCAGGCCGACGGGAAGGCGGCGGCGACATAGGTTTTTTCGCGTTGGGGCGATTCGACGCCGAGAATCAGCATGTGCTCGGCCAGCCAGCCCTGGTCGCGGGCCATGTTGGAGGCGATGCGCAGCGCGAAGCACTTCTTGCCCAGGAGCGCGTTGCCGCCGTAGCCGGAGCCGTAGGACCAGATTTCGCGGGTTTCCGGGTAATGGACGATGTACTTGACGGTCGGGTTGCAGGGCCATTTGACATCCTGCTGGCCCGGTTCGAGCGGGGCGCCGACGGTATGCACGCAGGGAACGTATTCGCCTTGGGCGCCGAGCACGTCATAGACGGCCTTGCCCATGCGGGTCATGGTGCGCATATTGACGACGACGTAGGCGGAATCGGAAATTTCGACGCCGATATGGGCGATGGGCGAGCCGAGCGGACCCATGGAGAAGGGGATCACGTACATCGTGCGGCCCTTCATGCAACCCTTGAACAGGCCGTTCAGGGTGGCGCGCATCTTGGCCGGGTCTTCCCAGTTATTGGTCGGGCCGGCGTCTTCCTTCTTTTCGGAGCAGATATAGGTGCGGTCCTCGACGCGGGCGACGTCGGAAGGATCGGAGAAAGCGAGATAGGAATTGGGGCGCTTTTCCGGATTCAGCTTGATGAGCGTGCCGGCATCCACCATTTCCGCGCAGAGCCGGTCATATTCGGCCTGCGAGCCGTCAGCCCAGTGGATACGGTCAGGCTGGGTCAGTTCAGCGATTTCGGCGACCCATTTTTTCAGGCCTTCGTGTTTGACGTAAGCAGGAGCGTTCAGTGGTGCGGTCATGGCGATGTCTCTCTCTCGGTTGCTGAAAAAGCTAGGTTTCATGCCAGTCGCCGGAAGCTGCCACCAAGACTGAAAGCAGCGCGGGGCCGTTGCGGCTGGGGGAGCAGTTAATTATGCTTCAAACCCGTGGAAACATCCACTTGGCCAAGGGGCGAAAAGCAGGGCCAGCCGGGGCCTCGCCCTTCTCGCTGGTCGATGGCGACGAAGCGCGTGATCACAGCCGAAGGCGAGGCTTCATCCCGCCGTCGCCAGGACGCCAGCGGCGCGCCTCAAAGCCGCCTGAATAGGGGCGACAGGAAAGTGCGGCACAAGCCTTCGCCCCCCGGCATACCGGCGTCGGAAGGCTCGCCCGGAGCGCTCGAACGTCGCGCCTTGCATCCCATCGCGACTGGGGTGAGTCAAGGCGCGGGATGGGTTCAGGGTTTTCTTAAGTCATTGCTCTATCTATTTATTTCCATTGAAAAAAGTCAGACGTCCTGTTAAACTGCAAGCCTCATATGCGGTTGGCAGGAGAGGATTGATGAAAGGAATTTGGGGCGGGCTGGCCGCTGTTTTGCTGGCGCTGACGCCGCCGCTTCATGCCGCAGCCAAGGCCGAGCCGCCGGCGGTCAAGAAGGCCGCGCCCAGCGGCAAAAAGGCCGTCAAGGCCAATGCCGCCAAAGTCAATAGCGCCAAATCCGCCACCGGCAAGGCCGTGCGGCACGCCCCCCTGGTCGATAGCGATCCAGGCGGTCTGGCGCTGCATTCCTCCTCGGTGCTGGTGCTCGACCAGACGACCGGAGAGGCCATTGTCGAGAAGCACTCGGGCAGCGTGCAGCCGATCGCCTCGATCACCAAATTGATGACCGCCATGGTCGTGCTCGACGCGGGCCTCGATCTGCACGAAGTGATCAGCATCGGCGAGGAAGATGTCGATACCCTGAAAGGCTCGACTTCCCGTCTGCCGGTCGGCACCACGATGACGCGCGAGACGGCCATGCTGCTCGCCCTGATGTCGTCCGAAAACCGCGCCGCCAATGCGCTCGGGCGTCATTACCCCGGCGGCCTGCCGGCCTTCGTCGAGGCCATGAACCGCAAGGCCGTCGCGCTTGGCATGTACCGCAGCCGTTTCGAGGAACCGACCGGGCTATCCAGCAACAACGTATCGACCGCCCACGACTTGGCGCGCATGGTGGCCGCCGCCGCCCATTACCCCGAGATTCGCCAATTCTCGACCACCGCCGAGGCGCGGATCGAGTTGCGGGGGCATATCCGCGATTTCGTCAATACCAACACCCTGGTGCGCAGCGATAACTGGGAAATCGGCCTCTCCAAGACCGGCTACATTTCCGAGGCAGGCCGTTGTCTGGTCATGCAAGCCCATGTCGCCGGCAAGCCGGTGGT
>CAZFHE010000345.1:0-1911 GCA_964518615.1 uncultured Dechloromonas sp.
CTCGCCCCCCGCACGCGGGGGAAGGAGGCGGGTCCCTCCCCTCGCCCGCTCGCGGGAGAGGGGCCGGGGATGAGGGGAAGGGTTTGTCAGAGCCGTAGGGCGCAATAAGCAGAGCGCATTGCGCCATCAGGATTCAACACCGCATCGCGCCAAAACGCCGGAAACGCGCAGCGCCCTGTTCTTCGCAAATCAGGGTTCGGACGATGATCGGCGCAATGCGCTGCGCTTATTGCGCCCTGGCGGAAGGGGAGTAAAGCCCTACGCGATCCGGGTCAGGTGGTAGCGGGCGAGTTCGTAGTCGGTGGTGCGTTCCAGCAGCACCAGGGGCGCGAGCTGGCATTGGCGGCCGTTGAGGGTGCATTCGAGGCTCTCTTGGAGATCGAAGCTGTCCGGCGGCAGGACCACGCGCACATCGCCCGGCTCGCCGCGATTTTCCAGGAGCAGCGCCGGAATGCCGGTGGCGGTGGCTTGGGAGGATGTGCCGCGCAGATAGAGTTCTACCGAGATCGCCTGACGGGCCAGGGTTTCGATGCCCACTCGCGCCTCGCTGCCGCTTTCGCGGAAATAGCGGCGGACGATGCCCAAGATCCAGTTATCGCCGCCTTCCGGTTGCAGGGTCAGCAAGGCCCCGACGCGCACCCAGTCGGCGGGCTGTTCGGTGAGCACCGCCCCGAGGCCGCCCCGGCTGACGTTATCCACCACCCAGCTTTCCGTTTGCAGGCCAGCCGGACGGCCGCCGAATTCGGCGGAGAAAGCGACGAAAGCATTGATCAAGCCATTGAGCACCGACATCCGGTGCTTGACGCGGTGCCGGTCATGCTGGCGCTGGGGCGGCACCGGCGCGAGATAGGCGACCAGATGGCGCAATACCGGAATCAGCGTGCGCCCCGGGTACTGGCCGCCGAGGGAAAGATCGGCGGGGACCTGGCCGCCCCGCTCCAGGCTGTGCAACAGCGCGCTCAAATCGGCATGGGCCGGGCCCGGCCGATAGAAACGCTGGCTGGGCCGCGCCTCCGAAGGCATGCGCGCCAGACGCTGCGGCGGCTGGGCAAGTTGCAAATCCACCCAATACACGCAATCGTGGCTGGGTTCGGCGGTAAAGACGAAACCGGGCAGATAGTGCTCGATCAGGCGTTCGGCCAGTTCGATTTCCAGGGGCGTCAGGCTATCCGTCGAGGCCGCGTGGAAAATCATCACCTTTTCGTATTCCTGGGCCGGCGAACTGGGGGCCGGGCGTCCGATGAGCGTCTTGCGCGTCGCCGCCCCGCCGGCTGCCTCGGCCGTCAGCAGGGCTTGGCCCAGACGCTGCCAGACGCCCTCGGCGGGCGGGCCATAGCGGAAACGATCCCATTTCAACAGCGCGCCCAGCGCCGCGATCAAGCGGGCGCACAAGGCGGGCAGCGCCGCCTTCAAATTTTCGGCGGGCCGGCCGCCCAAGGGCAGGCCGTGCAGGCAGCGCTCATAGACCTCGGCGAGCAAGGCCCAATAACCGTGGCTGATGGACCACAGGCGCTCTTCCTCGGTGCGCGACAAGCGCGACGTATGCAGATAATCGTGGCACAGCTTGCCGAGATGATCCCGCGCCGCATCCTCCAACTGCCAGGCCAGCTCATAGAGCCGGTCGACGCTCAAGCCCGCGGCCTCCCGCGTCGACTCAAGAATGCCGACGACCTTGTCGATGGCCTTGAAGGCGTTGTCCTTCGGCAAATCGGCGATGATTCGCTGAAGCTCCACCGCATTGGCAAGCGGATGCACCGCCTTCTTGGCGAACACATCACCCAGATTCGCCCCCAGATTCGCAACCTGATTCAGCACGTGGCCCTCACATCGCAAGCGTCGATCCGTAAAGTATAGCCGCATGTGGGCGGGGCTGCGTGGAATGGGGCAAGCGGCACCCCTCGCCCGCTTGCG
>CAZFHE010000346.1:0-6955 GCA_964518615.1 uncultured Dechloromonas sp.
GAGCCGCCAGCGACGAATTCTTTGATGATCGCCCGAGAGCAGCACGTCCGGCGTCGCCTGGCCTTCATAGACCTCGGGCCGGGTGTAGTGCGGACAATCGAGCAGACCACCGACAAACGAATCTTCCACCGCCGAAGCGGCGTCTCCCAACACGCCCGGCAACTGGCGGACGACGGCGTCTATCAAGACCATCGCCGGCAATTCGCCGCCGGACAATACAAAATCCCCGATCGACATTTCCTCATCGACACAGCGCTCGATCAAACGCTCGTCGACCCCTTCATAACGGCCGCAGAGCAGGATCACGCCTTCATCGTCCGCCCTGCCCGCCAGCCGCATCACCCTTTCGTGGGTCAGCGGCGCGCCCTGCGGCGAGAGGTAGATGACCCGGCTCCTGGAGAGCCCCGCCTCGCGCTGCCGCGCCTTGGCCGCGGCAATCGCCTTTTCCAGCGGCCCCGGCTGCATCACCATGCCCGGCCCGCCGCCAAACGGCCGGTCGTCCACCCGCCGCCAGGCATTGTCGGCGAAATCCCTCGGATTCCAGCCCTGCCAAGCCCAGCGCCCCTCTTCCAGAGCGCGCCGGGTAATGCCGCTGCCGGTCACGGCGGCGAACATCTCCGGGAAGATGCTCACGCAGTCAAAGCGCATCATCGGCCGCTATTGCGACTCACCGGCCGCTTCCCCGGCGACTCACCAGTCGCTTCCCCACTCCACGCGTATCTGCCGCGCCGCCCGGTCCACCGTCAGCGCCACGGCCGCCACGAAGGGCAGCAGGCGCTCGCCGCCGGCTTCATCGACAACCCGCAAGACGTCGTTGGCGCCGGTTTCGATCAGCCCGGCCACCGTGCCGAGCCGCTCGCCGGCGGTATTGACGACTTCCAGACCGATGAGATCGGCCCAGTAGAATTCGTCTTCGCCAGCCGCCGGCAGAGCCGCGCGCGGCGCGCCGATCAGCGTCCCTTTCAGGCTCTCGGCAGCGGTACGGTCGGCAATCCCTTCGAGAGAGACCACCAGCCCCTCGCCATGCCTCTTCAATCCCTTCAGCGCCACCTCGCGCCACGACTCGCCTTCATGAGCGAGCCACCAGGTCGGCATGCTCCCCCAAGAGAGGGGATCGTCGCCAAAGGGAATCAGGCGTATCCAGCCGCGAATCCCGTAGGGGTCGGCAAGCCGCCCCAGGACGACGATATCGTTGCCGGACAAGGGAAAAACCAAAAAAACTTAAGCGGCCTGCTGGGCAGCGTTCTGCTTGACCAGACGGACAACGGTCGGCGACAGTTGAGCGCCAACCTTTTGCCAGTAGGCCAGGCGATCGGCGGAAATGCGCAGCTTTTCGGCATTGCCGGAAGCCACCGGATTGTAGAAGCCGATGCGTTCGACGAAACGGCCGTCGCGGCGGTTGCGGGAATCGGTGACAACCAGATTGTAGAACGGGCGCTTCTTGGCGCCACCACGGGCAAGACGGATAACAACCATGAGATAGGCTTCCTGGATGGAAAAAAGACCCGGGATTATAGCGCTTTTTCAAGGAAAAACAAGCCACTTGCCCTGGGCCGGCCATTCCCGGCAAGCCGCGCCGCCGAGAGGCTTTCGGCGCGCTGGCGCAATGACGAAATCTTTGCTATTCATGTCCATTCCATGAACGCTCACCCCGAACTCTCCCCGGCCGCCGAGGCCAGCATCCGGAACACTCTCGAATGGCTGGCGGCGGCGCACGATCGCAGCGGCAGCGATGACGCCGAGCAACTTTATGGCCAGTTGCTCAAACTGCGCGCTGCGCCGGTGCCGATTGCCCATCGCATCAAGCTCCTCGATCTGCTGTACAGCCATGTCGAGCGCGTCGTCAAGGCCGAATTGCCCTATTTCCAGAAATTGTCGCTGCCGGTCGGACGCACCATGCGCTTTCGGGTCAAGCGGGTCATCGACCTGCTCGAACCCCTGGCCCAGGATTATTTCCATTCCCTGTCCGAACCGGCCGACCCGGCGGGCGGCAATTCGCCGCTCTCGCCCCACAACGCACTGTCGCGCGCCATGCAGAGCATCGCCTGGCAAATCAAGATCAATCACCTGGTTGCCGCGCCGACCGGCGTTGGCCTGTGGCAGCAATTACATGCCGCCTATCGTTCCGCCCGCTACCTCGGCCTTGAAGGCCTTCCCGATCCGCGCGGCGGCCCCAGCATCCGGCGCGCCTACGCCGACGCCCTGCTCGCCGCCATCGCGCAGCCGACCTCGTTTACCACCAGCGAGCTGGATTTCGTCCATGACTACATCGAGGGCAGTCCGCTTTCGGTCGAATTGTCCGAAATACCGCCGGTCGGCGGCGGGGCCGTGTTCTGGATTGATCTCGACCGCGATTATCCCGCCCATGCGCTGATCCGCCGCCTGCCGCCAGTCGGCTCGCTGCCGCTCTATTTCTCGTGCGACGCCATCTCCGCCGAAGCGCGGCGTCAGCTTGGCGAGCTTGAAGAGGGCGTCAGCGCCGCCGATCTCGGTCTGCCGGCCTTCGCCGAAACCCGGGCCGGCCACGGCGTGCTGCGACGCCTGGGCCATCTCTGGGGCGAACCGGCCAAGCGGCGTTTTCCGAGGCGGCATCAGACCTATCGCGCCAATCTCTGCCTGGGTCTCGACAATCTGTGGCGGCTGATGCGGCGCACCGGCGACCCGGTCCCTTTGAGCGAATGGATGGTCACTAACGAAAGTCCGGAAGGCTATGCGCTAATGCATGTCAGCGGCGCTACCGACGATCTGCGCATCGGCGACGTGGTAGCGCTCCAGGCGATGGACGAGACGCCCCCCGAAGGCGAGGCGGCGTGGCGCATCTGCATCGTTCGCTGGGCCATTTCAGAAAATCCCGAGCACGTCGAACTGGGCCTGCAACTGATCGCCCCCTACGCCATCGCCGGCGAAATCGCCCAGCCCTACGAAATGGACGCCGGGCGCGTGGCCGCGCTGATCCTGCCCGAAACCCCGCCCCTGCACCCCTGCGAATCGCTGATGATGGCCCCGGGCAAGATTCGCAATCTCAACGCGCCGCTGATTCTCCTGGTCGAAACGGACCATCTGCTCGTCCGCGAGATATACACCGGGAATCTCGACGAACTGACCAGCAGCGTCGAACTATTCAGTTTTCTGCCGAGCGATTCAATCTAGCCGCCAAGAGGCCGCCGAACAACACGATGGCCCACGACAGGTGGAGCCAGACAAGAAAAATCGGCACGGCCGCCAACGCGCCGTAGATACTGCGAAAAAATCCCGAGCTACTGAGGTAGAGCTCGAAGAGCTTCTGCATGGCCACCACCGCCAGCGCCGCGAACGCGCCGCCAGCCAGCGCCGCGCGCCGGGCCACCCGGGCATTGGGTACGGCATAGTACAGAAAGGCGAAAAACAGGCCGAGCATCAGCACCGACGTGCCCTTCGACAGCAACAGGCGGACCCAGTCTGGCCAATCGGCAATACCCAGCGACATGCTGACCGCCATCGAAATGGCCAGGGTGATGGCCCCGAGAATGAAGGGCCAGACCGCCATCACGAAAGCATAAAGACCCAGGCGCGCGGCCAGCGGACGCGGCGCGACCCGCCACAAATGATTGAAGGTGCGCTCGATGGTGTGCAGCAGCAAAAAAGCCGTCAGGCCCAGCAGCAAGAGGCCGGCCACCGTCAATTGCTGCGCCCGTTGCGAGAAACGGCCAATGCCGCCCGCGATGGCGCTGGCGGCCTCGCTGGGCAGCAGCGTCTCGCTCAATAGCGGCTCCAGGCGGCCCAGCAGCACATCGAAATAGGGAACCCTGTCGGCTACCGCCAGAATCACCGCAACCACGGGCACCAGCGCCAGCAAGGTATTGAACGCCAGGGCGGCGCTGGTCTGAAGCATGTTCTCGCTGAAAAAGCGGCGGACAATGCCGTCGCCCGGCACCGAAGTTCGGCGGGGGCGGCGATAGCGGGATTGAGTCGGCATGGGCCCGTATAATAGCCGACCCTGGACCCTGTGCCCTGCCCGCCTCTCTCATCCCATTTTGCATTCCCTCCGAACACGGTCGTTCCCGCATGCGCTTGGCGGGAATCCCGCGCCTCGCCTTCCGCGAAGCGGCGTTGAATTCATGTCAGCAAGGCAAAGACGCTGGATTCCCGCCAGAAACGCGCGGGAATGACTGAGGACGCATCGCTGGGCAAGTCCATTTTCACGCTTTGAAGTCACAATGAAATCCATGCACATCACCGGCAAACCGCCCGCGCCATCTCGCGACACCACCCCGGCCCCGAGCGCCGCCGGCGCCCCATGCTAGCCGCCGCCCGCTGGCAAACGCTGACCAGCGTCAGCCTGATCGCCCTGATTTTTTTATGCCTGGCCTGGGAAGGCTGGCTGGCCCCGCTGCGCCCCGGCGGCTCCTGGCTGACCCTGAAAGCCGCCGTCCTGCTGCTGCCGCTATTTGGCATCCTGCGCGGCAAGCGCTACACCTACCAGTGGCTCTCGCTCCTGATCCAGTTCTACCTGCTCGAAGGCCTGGTCCGCGCCACCAGCGAGCGCGGCCCGGCGCAATGGCTGGCAGCGGGCGAAATCCTCCTCGCGCTGACGGTCTTTATCGCGGCCATCCTCTACCTCCGCGGCACGCGCCCCAAAGCGCCGGGGGGCGGTTGAGGCACAGGGTTTCCCCGTCATTCCCTCTGTTTGATCATGCTTGCCGCCCCTTAATCCAGGCAGATATAATATAAAGTATATGTGGATTACGGGAGCCAGCCGCCATGTCGCAAGTGACTCTGTACCTTGACGATGAAACGCAAGCCTTGGTGGAGCAGGCCGCAAAAGCCAATGGCCTATCCAAGAGCCGCTGGGTGGCGGACATCATCCGCAAGCATGCCGCGCTTGAATGGCCGCGAAATTGTCTGGCCTTGGCTGGCCGGTTTGCGGATTTTCCCTTGCGTGAAGATGCGCCTGCCCCGGCGGCAGATGCGCCGCGCATGGTTTTTTGAGTCAGCGCCTTGTTTATTCTGGATAGCAATACCATCAGTTATTACTTTCGTGGCGACCCGCACGTGGCACCGCGCTTGCAAGCCTTGTCGCCCGCAGATATTGGCGTGCCCGCCATCGTTGAATATGAGTTGCGCTACGGATTGATGCGCTTGACGCCAGAAGCCGCCGCGCCGCGCATGGCTGCGCTCGAAACCTTACTGAAGCCTGTGCGCGTCCTGCCATTCGACAGCGCCTGCGCGATGCGGGCAGCTCGCTTGCGTGCCGATCTGGAGATATCCGGCACGCCCATCGGCCCGCACGATATATTGATAGCCGCCACGGCTATGCGCCATCAGGCAACCCTGGTTACGCGCAATGTTCGCGAATTTTCACGTGTGCAAGGCTTGCAGTGGGTCAACTGGCATCAGGATTGACCCGCGCTTTGCTGCCTTGACAAGCTCGCCAAGCTTGGTCGGGATTTTGCCGAAACCGGGTCGGCGGTTCCGGCTATTAGCGGTGATGAACAGCCTTGGGGCGAGGCATGCTAGCCGGCGCTTGAGGGCTAGCCCCGGCTGCGAGCGCGGCGCGCGCTCAGCCCTTGCCGAGCCAGTAGAGGCGGCCGCGCGAGGCGTGCATGCGCCCTTCGGGAAGACGCAGTTCCGGGTGGCGGTCCGGGCCGGCGCTTTGCAGTTGCCGGGCAAATTCGTCGAGGCGGGCCGCGACGGGAAGTTGCCAGCCCAGGCGGCGCAGGCGATAACGCAGCAAATTCTTCAAGCGCGCCGGGCTCAAGGCGCGTAGCGCCAGAAGGCGCGCCGCGTCGCCGTCGGCGGCGCGCTCCCAATCGAGCGCGGCCAAATCGTCCAAGAGTCCGGCGGCCTCGGAAAAATGGCGGGCGGCTTGCGCCAGCGCCGATTCGGCGGCCGGAAAGCGCTCACGGATGAGGGGCAGCGCCCGGTGGCGCAGAAAGTTGCGATTGAGCGCCGTATCGTCGTTACTTTCGTCGGTGATCCAGCGCAGGCCGTTGTTTTCGGCATAGGTCTCGATGTCGGCGCGCGTCTCGGAGAGCAGGGGGCGCAACAGGCGCAAGGGGCCGCGCCGATGTTCCGGCAGCATGGCCGCGGCGCCCAGCACGCCCGCGCCGCGCAAGAGGTTGAGGATCACGGTTTCCGCTTGGTCGCCGCGATGCTGGGCGAGCGCGAGGCAGGCGTCCGGCTGCTCGGCGAAGGCCGCGTAACGCGCCTTGCGGGCGGCCGCTTCCAGTCCGTCGCCGGCATCGAGGGCGACGTCGACATGGCGGATGTGCAGCAAAATGCCGAGCTCGCGGCAGTAGTCGGCGCAAAACGCGGCCCAGGCATCGGCATTGGGCGACAGGCCGTGGTGAATGTGGATGGCGTCCAGCCGTCCCGACAATCCCAGGCGGCAGAGCACGTGGGCGAGGACAACCGAGTCGCAGCCGCCGGACAGGGCGACGCGGATGCGCTCCTGCGGCGCGAGACGGGCGGCGATGAAAGCGCCGACCCGCGCTAGCGTGCCGTCCCGTAAATGGCTGCGCATGATGACATTGATGGATTCGCGTTCGCGGCAAGGCGCAACGCGCCGCGATACCGGGCGGTATCACGAGCCTTTGCAAGGCCGCCCAGGGCGCGAAGACGCGATTTCATGCGCAGTGATTTACGGCGCGGCGCATGGAATCAGGCCGCCTGTTCCTTGAAGCGGCCATAGCTCATCAGCCGCTCGTAGCGCGTAGCCAAGAGTTCTTCGGTGCGCATCGACGACAGGTGCTTGAGCGCGTCCTGCAAGGTTTTTTTCAGATTGTGGGCCATCGCCGCGTGGTCGCGATGCGCGCCGCCGACCGGCTCGCTGACGATGCGGTCGATCAGGCCCAGGGTTTTCAGGCGCTGCGCCGTGATGCCCATGGTTTCGGCGGCTTCCGGCGCCTTGTCGGCGCTTTTCCAGAGGATGGAGGCGCAGCCTTCCGGCGAGATGACCGAATAGGTCGAGTACTGC
>CAZFHE010000347.1:0-3187 GCA_964518615.1 uncultured Dechloromonas sp.
ATCGAGGCGCACGACATCGCCCGGCATCACGGTAAGCTGCCGGCCATCGGCCAGTTGCAGCACGACCTGGGCGCCATCCTTGGTGAGCACGGTTTCCCCCTCGCGGATGACATCGCCGACTTTCAGTTGGCGCAGTTGTCCATCGGCATTGCGGACATAGGCTTCTCCGCTGAGGGAGGAGACTTTGGCGTAAATCTGAGCTTGGGCCATGACGGCACTCCAGAGGGTGGTTGCGATACTGTCAGTTTAGGGAGGGCATTTCGCCCCGGATATTGCACCAAAGTACAGTTCTGGCGGCGAGCGTGAAATCAATCACGCTCAGCGCGGCAAGCCGTTGATCCGCAGGGATAATTGCAAACGGTCGCGCAGGCCGAGTTTGTCGAAAATGGAGGTCAGGTGGGCTTTGACCGTGCGTTCGGAAATATCCAGTTGGCGGGCGATTTCCTTGTTGCTGGCGGCGCTGGCGACCCGCCGGGCGACTTCGATTTCGCGCTCGCTGAGTCTTGCCGACCAGTCATCGACCGGGGGAGCCTCGCGTTGTCGTTCGAGTATCCGGGCGCTGCCGCCCATGACCCGGCTCAACAGGCTCTGGCCGACCCACAGGCCGCCGTTGCCGATAACCAAAGCCACCTGGCGCAGCACTTCCGGCGCGGCATGGCTGTTGCAACAGCCAACTGCGCCAGCGGCCAGGGCTTCGAGCACGGTTTTTTCGTCCGGTTCGTCGCTCAACAGTATCCAGGACTGTCGGGCGGCCGGCGCGCCGGCGGGCAGGACGGCGGCGAGCGCTTCGCCGGAATGCTGGCGAAACCACAAAATGCCGGGGCCGATGGCGGCGCCGGACTGGGCTCGGGCGAGAAGGCGCGCCTGTGGCATGGCTTCGAGCCAGTTGGGCAGGGCGAGGGCCTGCCGGTCGATGAACCAGTGTTGCATATCAACGCTCCGATAGGGCCCTGCTCTTGGCCCGCAGTACGGGTTTCAGCAGATAGGCGAGAACGCTTTTCTTGCCGGTGAGGATATCGACTTCGGCGACCATGCCGGGGATGATCGGCAGGTTGGCATCGCCAAAGCCGGGCCGATTGGTGCGCACGCGGACGATGTAAAAGGCGTTGCCTTTTTCGTCGGTGACGGTATCGGCCCCGATGTGTTCCAGCGTGCCATCCAGGCCGCCATAGACCGCGAAATCGTAGGCGGTGAATTTGACCGTGGCTGGCTGGCCGGGCCGCAGAAAGGCGATGTCGCGCGGCTGGACGCGGGCTTCGAGCAGCAAGGTGTCTTCGAGCGGCACGATCTCGATCATGTCCTTGCCCGGCTGGACGACGCCGCCGACGGTATTGACCAGAAGCCGCTTGACGGTACCCTTGACCGGCGAGCGGATCGAGGATTGCGTAACCCGGTCGGAGAGCGCGACGCTGCCTTCGGTCAGGCTGTTGAGCTTGCCGACGGCTTCGGATAGCTCGCGGCCGGCATCGTTGCGAAAAGCGAGTTCGACCTCCTCGATCTTGCGCTGGGCCTCGCCGATCGCCGCCTGGGCGCGGGTGATCTGGGCCGAGGCCATGTCGCGCTCGCCACGATAGCGGGACACGTCGCGCTCCAGACGCAGCAACTCGACTTCGGAAACCGCGCCGGACTGGATCAGGGGCCGGGTCACCGACAATTCGCGCGAGGTGAGTTCATAGCCTTGCGCCGCCTGCGATCGCCGCGCCTGGGCTTCGTTGAGTTCTTGCTGGCGCTGGGCCAGTTGCTGGCGGGCGATGGAGACGGCGGCATTCATCTGGTCACGCTTGGCGGCATAAATCTGGCGCTCCTGCTCGACGATTTCCGGCTCCTCTTGCAGCACTTCCGGCGGCGGGATGAAGTCCTTGCCTTCGGACAGGGCCCGCAGACGCGCCACCCGCGCCTTCAGCGCCAGCGCCTGGGAGAGGTTTTCCTTGACCGAGGAGGCAAAGCGCGTCTCGTCGATTTTGATCAGCAACTGATTAGGCTGCACCACCTCGCCTTCGCGGACCAGAATTTCGGCCACGAGGCCGCCATCTATGCTCTGCAAGACCTGCAACTGGCGCGAGGGAATGACCTTGCCTTCGCCGCGCGTCACTTCATCGAGTTGCGCAACCGCGGCCCAGAGCAAGAATACGGTGATAACGACGCCGATGGAGCGCAGCAGCACCCGGGCCCGGAGCGGCTCCTGGCGGAACATGGCGAGATCGGCGTCGGTGGCGAAATCGACGGCCTCGATTTCTTCCCGGCCCGGCAGGCGGCCGAGTATTTTTTCGACGACCGGCGTCATGCGGCCGGCGATTGCTTCCAGCGCCCGATGGATGGGACGGAACAGGGGGTAGAGTTTTTTCATGATGCCCGCCCGATACGCCCGCTTTGCAGCGCCTGAATGACCTGATCGCGCGGACCGTCGGCGACGACGCGGCCGTCATCGACGACGATGATGCGGGTGGCGAGATCCAGCAGGCTGTTGCGGTGGGTGACGATCAGCACGGTCTTGTGCGCGGCCATCAGCTTGATGCGTTCCTTGAACTGCTGTTCCGAGGAATAGTCCATGGCGCTGGTCGGCTCGTCGAGCAAAAGGATAGGCGGATCGAGCAGCAGCGCCCGGGCAATGGAGATGCCTTGGCGCTGGCCGCCGGATACGGAATCGCCGCGCTCGCCGATCATCATGTCGAAACCGTCCGGATGGCGGTTGATGAATTCCGCGAGGCCCGCCGCCTCGGCCGCCGCGATGATGCTGGCGTCGTCGGCATAGGGCGCGCCGATGGCGATGTTGTCGCGCAGCGTGCCGTAGAACAGCGTCACGTCCTGGGCGACGTAGCCGATATTGCGCCGCAGATCGGCCGGGTCGAGCTGGCGCAGATCGACGCCATCGACCAGCACCGCGCCGGCAGTCGGCTGGTAGAGGCCGAGTATCAATTTCTGCAAGGTCGTCTTGCCGGAGCCGATGCGGCCGATGATGACCACCTTCTCGCCGGCGGCGATACGGCAGCCAAAACCCTTCAAGGCGGCCACCGGGCTGTTGGGATAGCTGAAATCGACATCGCGGAATTCGATATTGCCCTTGAGCTCCGGGCGATGCACGAAGGCCGCGTCGCCCGGGCGCTCGACCGGCTTGCTCATGACCTCTTCGAGCGAGGTCAGCGCCACCTTGGCGTTGTGGAACTGCATCAGCATGCCGACGATCTGG
>CAZFHE010000348.1:0-2066 GCA_964518615.1 uncultured Dechloromonas sp.
AACTGCATCAGCATGCCGACGATCTGGCCGAGCGGGGCCGCCGCGCGGGAAGAAAGCATGGTGCAGGCGATCAGCCCGCCCATGCTGAGCTTGCCGTCGCCAATCAAATACACGCCGCCGACGACGACACTGACGTAAACCAGTTGCTGAACTTCCAGCGCGCCGTTGGTGGCGGCCGCCGATAGAAAGCGCATCTGGTTGCCGACGCGCGAGGCAAAGGCCACCGATTTCTCCCACTTCGATTGCATGACCCCCTCGGCGCCCTGGGTCTTGATCGTCTCAAGGGAAGAGAGGCTCTCGATCAGGGTCGCGTTACGCAGCGCGCTGGCCCGGTAGGTGGTTTCCGACAGCGCATGCATCTTGTGTTGCAGGATATAGGCGTAGATCACGACGACAACGATGGCCAAGAGCACCGGAATGACCAGGGGCCAGGCAATCAGGCCAATGACCAGCACGAACAGCAGCGCAAAGGGCAGGTCGACCAGGGCCGTGACCGTGGTCGAGGCAATGAAGTCGCGCACCGTCTCGAAGGAGCGCAGATTGGCGGCAAACGAGCCGACCGCCTGGGGCTTGGATTCGAGACGGATGCCCAGCACGCGCTCCATGATGCTGGCCGACAATTGCAGGTCGATGCGCCCGCTCGCAAGGTCGATGAAATGGCTGCGCAACAAGCGCAGCATCAAATCCGTGCCAATCACCAGCAGCACGCCGAGCGCCAGCACCCAGAGGGTTTCATAAGCCCGGTTGGGCACCACCCGGTCATAGACGTTCATGACGAACAGCGGCATGGTCACGGCCAGCACGTTGATCAGGAAAGCCGCCCCCAGCACATCGCGGTAGAGCGGCAACTGCCCGGCCAGCGCCCCCCAGAACCAGTGCCGCTGCGGAATCCGGCTGACCTGCGGGGTGCGCTGATCGAAGCGGAAATGGGGCCGGGCGAAAATGGCGACGCCGCTATAGCGCTCGAGCAAGTCGGCGCGAGCAAGCTGCACCGACCCCTGGCCGGTTTCCGGAAACAGCAGCCTGGCCTTCTCGCCGCTATCGTCCCAACCGAGCAGCACGCAGGCCTCCCCGTTCTTGAAGAGCAGCACGGCTGGCAGCAGCGCCTCGTCGATGCGCGCCAGGGGCTTTCGCGCAAGCTTGGCCGCAAGGCCCGCCCGGCTGGCCGCGCGGGCGAACAGCGAGGGCGGCAGGATGCCTTTTTCCAGGGGCAAGCCGGCCACCAGGGCCGCGCGCGTGCTCGGCCGGCCGTGGATGCGGGAGAGTTCAACCAGACAATCGAGCAGCGGATCGTGATGAATCACGTCCTCCCGCAATCCGGAAACGCCAATGTGCGCTGCGCCGCTCATATTCTCCCCATGCATTTCGCAAGCCTTCTTCATTCTAGCTCGCCCAATCGGCGCTTGCATGCGAAATAGTTCACGCGGAGATAGCCGGCACGAATCCGTGCGCAAAAACGACAAAGGCGGCCAAGGCCGCCTTTGTCGATAAAGCGGAGACTAGACGATCAAGGGCACGATCAAGAGCGCCACCAGATTGATGATCTTGATCAGCGGATTGACCGCCGGGCCCGCCGTATCCTTGTAGGGATCGCCGACGGTATCGCCGGTGACGGCGGCCTTGTGCGCCTCCGAGCCCTTGCCGCCGAAATGGCCGTTCTCGATATATTTCTTGGCGTTATCCCAGGCGCCGCCGCCGGTCGTCATCGAAATGGCGACGAAGAGGCCGGTGACGATGGTGCCGACCAGCAAACCGCCGAGCGCCTGCGGCCCGAGCAAGAGGCCGACGACGATGGGCACGGCGACCGGCAGGATGGACGGAATCATCATTTCCTTGATCGCGGCGACCGTCAGCATATCCACCGCCCGCGAATAATCGGGCTTGGCCTTGCCCTCCATGATGCCGTCGATTTCCTTGAACTGGCGGCGCACCTCGACCACCACCGCGCCGGCCGAACGGCCAACCGCTTCCATCGCCATGGCGCCGAACAGGTAGGGAATCAGGCCGCCAATGAAGAGGCCGATGATGACCATGTGGTTCGACAGGTCGAAGCTGAGGGCTTAGGT
>CAZFHE010000349.1:0-4031 GCA_964518615.1 uncultured Dechloromonas sp.
GCTGGCGCGACCATGATTCTGCTCGACAATTTCGATCTCGACATGATGCGCGAGGCGGGCCGCCGCAATGCTGGCCGGGCCGTGCTCGAAGCCTCCGGCAATGTCACGCTGGAAAGCATCCGCGCCATTGCCGAAACCGGCGTTGACCGCATCTCGGTCGGCGCGCTGACCAAGGATGTCAAGGCGCTCGATCTGTCCATGCGTTTCGTCGACTGACGCCATGGCTGGCGGCGCGGCGGCTTTGCGGTCATAATCCGCAGGCAAGCCGATAATCAGGGAGCTCCCATGCTGTTCGCGCTGTTCTATGTGATCGCCATCGCCATTCTGATCCTGCATTTCACCGGTTTCCTGGCCCGGCACAATCTGGAATGGCTGGTGCTGGTTCTCGCCGTTGCCGTCTTCCCGGCTGTTATCTACCTGTAACGCGAACTATCCACGGGCCGCCCTTGGCGGCTGTTTCCATTGAGCGTCGGGCAAGGCATGGAGACGATGAATCTTGTCGTGAGCTTGAATGATTCAATCGAATCAGATGAAGTCATCGAGCTCTACACGGCGAACGCCTGGTCGGCGGCGAACAAACCCATCGAATTGATGTCGGCTTTAAGAAATTCGCACGCGCTCGCGACGGCCCGGATTGACGGCAGGCTCGTGGGGCTGGCGAATGCGATATCGGATGGGTATCTGGTCGTGTATTTTCCGCACCTGCTGGTTCATCCCGCCATGCATCGCAAAGGCATCGGCCGCGCGCTGATGGAGGCGATGCTGAATCGCTATCGCGCCTTCCACCAGCTCATGCTCACCGCCGATGGCGATGCGCTGCATTTCTACGAAGCCCTGGGGTTTTCGCGGGCGGACCGAACGGCGCCGATGTGGATTTACGCCGGCGCGGATCATTGACAAGGCCGTGTGGCCTAATCAAGCGATAACAGCGCTCAAACCCGCTCAACGATAAAACGTTTGACCGCCTCGACATCCGGCGCCATGACGACGACGCGCTGCGGCAAGGCTTCGATGCCGGCGAGATCGGCCGGCCGCACGGGTTCGGTTCCCAGGGCTTCGCGAATGGTTTCCTCGAACTTGGCGGGCTGGGCCGTTTCCAGCACGATCATCGGCACGTCCGGCAGGCGGTATTCCAGCGCCACCTTGAGGCCGTCAGCGGTATGGGTATCTAGCATCACGCCATAGCGCCCCTGGGCGAAGCGGATGGTCTTGATGCGGTCGATGTGCTCGCTCTTGCCGGAGACAAAGCCGAATTGCGCCATCCTGGCCCAATACGGGGTGGCCGACAGGTCGAAGGCTTCGCCCTTGTCCACCTTGGCCCATAGCTCGCGGATGACCGCCGCATCGCGCCCCACCAGATCGAACACGAAGCGCTCGAAATTGGATGCCTTGGAAATATCCATCGACGGGCTGGAGGTGATGCTGGTCTCGCTCGATGCGCGCGGACGATAGACGCCGGTGCGGAAAAACTCGTCGAGCACGTCGTTTTCGTTGGTGGCCAGCGCCAGGCGGGCGATGGGCAGGCCCATCATGCGGGCGATGTGGCCGGCGCAGATATTGCCGAAATTGCCCGAGGGAACGGCGAAGGCGACCTGCTCGTCGTTCGAGCGGGTCGCCAGGAAATAGCCCTGGAAGTAATAGACGATCTGCGCGACGACCCGCGCCCAATTGATCGAATTGACCGCCCCGATCTTGTATTGGGCCTTGAAGGCGGCGTCGTTGGAAACCGCTTTCACGATGTCCTGGGCGTCGTCGAACATGCCGGTGACGGCGATGTTGAAAATATTGGCATCCGTCAGCGAATACATCTGGGCGCGCTGGAAGGCGCTCATCTTGCCCTCCGGCGAGAGCATGAAAACCTTGACATTGTGCTTGCCGCGCATGGCGTATTCGGCCGCCGAGCCGGTGTCGCCGGAAGTCGCGCCCAAAATGTTGATCGATTCACCGCGCCGTTCCAGCACATACTCGAACAGATTGCCGAGCAATTGCATGGCCATGTCCTTGAAGGCCAGCGTCGGGCCGTTGGACAGCTCCTGGGTATACAGGCCCTCCTCCAGCCGGGTCAGCGGCGTGATCAAGGCCGCGTCGCCGCCATTGCGGACATGGCGATACACCTCGGCGGTATAGGTCTTGGCGATAATGGCCTTGAGGTCGGCGGCCGGAATGTCGTCGATGAAGCGGGACAAAATCTCGTAGGCCAGATCGGCGTAAGACAGCCCGCGCCAGGCATCCAGCTCGCGGCGGCTGATTTGCGGATAGCTTTCCGGCAGGTAGAGGCCGCCATCGGGCGCCAGACCGCCGAGCAGAATGTCGCAAAAAGCCTGGGGCGCGGCATGGCCGCGAGTCGAGATATAACGCATGGCGTGGACCTGAAAAGCGAAAAAATGTGATTCTACCGCTTCGCGCGCGGAACCCGGATGGCTTGCGCCAGCGCCACGGCGAAGAGCAGCATGCTCGCCGCCGCGAATGCGGTCGAGAGGCGCGCAAAGCCCGCCAGCGCCAGCGCGGCGGCAATGAGAAAAAAGGCCGCCCGCCAGCCTCCCCCGGCAGCCAGTTTGCGGCGCATTGCCGCCCGGCCCGGCGGCTGCGGCCCCGGCCAGCGCCAGACCGGCAACAACTGACTGAGCGCGCCGCTGACCAGGGGCAACAAAAAACCGAATACCCAGGCGAGCAAGGCGGGCCGCGCCGGCAGGAAGCCGAGTCCGTGCATCAGGCCCGCGAGAATCATCAAGGCCAAACCGCCGGCTGCCGCCAACAAGGAGGCGGTAACGCCATCGGCGACCAGCCTTCGCAAACCGAAACCGCGCCCCCACTGCCGCAGCAGGGCCAGCAGCGCCGCCAACAACAGAGCGCTCCCGGCAAGGCTCAAGGTCCAATGCAAGGCGCTGCCGAGCGCGATCAGCAATACGCCAGCGAAAGCCGGCCATAGCCAGGATCGAAGCCAGAAGCCAGCGGCGGGATCGGGCCGCCCGCAGGCCGTCGGCAAGAGTACCGGCAAGGTGCCGAGCGCGGCGAGGCCCACGAGGCCCAGGGTATTGAGGTGCAGATGCATCAGGCGCAGCGCCGGCCACTGCCCCGGCCATATCGCCATCGCCAGAACCGCCGTCAGCGCTAGCAGCAAACAGCCTAGCGCCGCCCTGTACCAGCGAGAGCCCGGATGCGCCCCGCCCAGCGCCGCGCGGGCGCGGACGCTGATCCAGAGCAACAGGACGAGGGCCAGCAGCAGGTCAAACAAGGCCACAGGATGCAAAACCCAATAGGGCAGCCATCCTTGCAGCGCCGCCACGGCCAGCAGGCCGGCAATCTGCGCCGCCGAAGGCAATATGCAGAGCCCAAGGCCGGGAACGCCGGTGCGCGTCAGCACCGGCACGAAGTGCAGCATGGCCGCGAAAATCAGCGGCACGATGCCGACGGCAAAAACCAGATGCGCCACCGCCACCGGCGCTCCCTGGCCGGCCAGCGTCAAGGCGATGCTGGCGAACAGGGCAAGCAGGGTCAGGCTGGCGGTAAGGAGCAAGGATCAGCCGACGACGGAAAAATCAATGACAATGGCCCCCGGCTCGCGCTGACGGTACTCGATTGCCAGATGGTCGCCATAGCGCTGCTGCAACTGGGCGAGCAGCGGCAAGGGGTCGTGGTCATTGCAAAAGCGCATGGTTTCGCCCGGATTGAGCGCATCGAGCGCGCCAAAAATGGCGGCATGGCGAAAGCGCTTGGCAACGCCGCGGGCATCGAAGGGGTACAGGGCTTCTGGGGTCGCATGGTTGCAGGCCATCGGTCTTCTCCTTGCAGGGTTGCGCCACCCTCGTGGCGTTCGCGGATTCTGACGGGCGAGCGAGGGCGATTCCTTGATCGGTGTCGCAAACCGCGAAATGTAGGGAGAGCGAAAAAGAAACGGGGGCCGCTGCCCCCGTCTTTCGGTCGCTACCGCTGCTTACTGCAATTCCTCCAGGCGGATGCGCTTGACCTTGCCCTTTTGGGCCGCCAGTCCTTCGATCCGGGCAATCGCGGCGTCGGCCGCGCTTTCCTTG
>CAZFHE010000350.1:0-6216 GCA_964518615.1 uncultured Dechloromonas sp.
CCCCCGAAGACCTCATAGACCAATGACGACCCCGCGACTGTGGAACGAATGGCAAGGCTGGCGCCGCTGGCGTCCTTGATCTTCGCTCGCGCGCAGCGTCTGCGCACCCCGCGTCCGTTCCACACCGTCATTTTCGAGGCCTTCCCATGACCGAAATCGAATTCAATGCGCTCGCAGCGCTTGGCTACAACCGTATTCCCGTTACGCTGGAAACCTTCGCCGATCTCGACACGCCGCTCTCCATCTACCTCAAGCTGACCAGCGGACAAAACGCCAGCCATTACTCCTATCTGCTCGAATCGGTGCAGGGCGGCGAGCGCTTTGGCCGCTATTCCATCATCGGCTTGGCCGCCTCGACCCGTATCGTCGTCCACGGCCATCAGGTGCTGGTGCTGACCGGCAACCGCGTCGCCGAACGCGAGGACGACACGAATCCGCTCGAATTCATCGGCCAGTTCATGCAGCGCTTTCGCGTGCCGCCCAGCGTCGGCCTGCCGCGCTTCTGCGGCGGCCTGGTCGGCTGCTTCGGCTACGACACCGTGCGTTATGTCGAAACGCGCCTGACCCGCACGGCCAAGCTGGACGACATCGGCACACCGGATATCGGCCTCTTGCTGTCCGAGGAAATCGCCGTCGTCGACAATCTCTCCGGCAAGCTGACCCTGGTCGTCTACGCGGAGCCCGGTTTTCCCGGCGCTTACCAGAAGGCGCGCTCGCGCCTGAAAGAACTGCTAATGAAGCTGCGCGCGCCGGTCGGCATCCCGGCCGAACAGCCGGCGGCCTCCGAGCCCGCCGTCTCGCTGTTTGGCGAAAATGCCTTCAAGGAGGCGGTCAAGCGGGCCAAGGCCTACATCACCGAGGGCGACATCATGCAGGTGGTGCTGTCGCAGCGCATGACCAAGCCCTTCGCCGCCAGCCCGCTGGCGCTGTATCGGGCGCTGCGCAGCCTCAATCCCTCGCCCTACATGTTCTATTTCGACTTCGAGGATTACCACGTGGTCGGCGCCTCGCCGGAAATCCTGGTCCGTCTCGAAGGCGACCGCGTCACCGTCCGCCCCATCGCCGGCACGCGCAAACGCGGCGCGACGCCCGAAGAGGACGCGGCGCTGGCCGAAGAACTGCTGGCCGACGAGAAAGAACGCGCCGAGCACACCCAGTTGCTCGATCTTGGCCGCAATGACTGCGGGCGCGTGGCGAAAATCGGAACCGTCAGGCTGACCGAGAACATGACGATCGAGCGCTACTCGCATGTGATGCACATTGTTTCCAACGTCGAAGGCCGCTTGCAGCCGGGCCTCACCGCGCTCGACGTGCTCAAGGCCACCTTCCCGGCCGGCACGGTCTCCGGCGCGCCGAAGGTGAGGGCCATGGAAATCATCGACGAGCTGGAACCCGTCAAGCGCGGCATCTACGCGGGCGCGGTCGGCTATCTCGGCTTTCACGGCGACATGGATCTGGCCATCGCCATCCGCACCGCGGTGCTCAAGGGCGGCAAACTGCACGTCCAGGCCGGCGCCGGCATCGTCGCCGATTCCGACCCCCAATCGGAATGGGAAGAAACCCGCAACAAGGCCCGCGCCGTGCTGCGCGCCGCCGAACTGGCCGAGCAGGGCCTGGATACCCGGATCGGCTGAGGCGGCCTTGACCCGGCAAACGAAATTCATCGGCACCCATCAGGAATACGACGCCGTGGATGCCGAAACTGTCGAGATGGAGATCTGACATGGAAATTCGCCCAATCCGCAGCGAAGCGGATTACCAGGCCGCGCTCCGCGAAGTCTCGGCCTATTTCGATAACGAACCGGCTCCCGACACCCCGGAGGGCGAGCGTTTTGAAATCCTGCTGACTCTCGTGGAAGCCTACGAGGCCAGGCGCTATGCGATCGATCTCCCCGATCCGGTCGAAGCCATCAAGTTCCGCATGGATCAGGCCGGGCTGACGCCCAAGGATTTGGTACCCCTCATCGGGCGGCTGAATCGCGTCTACGAAATCCTGAACCGCAAGCGTCCGCTGACCTTGAACATGATCTGGAAACTGCACGAGGCGCTGGGCATCCCGGCCGAGTGCCTGATTCAGCCCCCGAAGATGAACCTTGCCGCCTGATAGGCCCAACATGCTGCTGATGATCGACAACTACGACAGCTTCACCTACAACATCGTCCAGTATTTGGGCGAACTCGGGCAGGAGGTTCGGGTTTTTCGCAACGACGCCATTACGCTGGCCGAGATTGCCCGCCTGCGGCCGGACTATCTGGTCATTTCGCCCGGCCCCTGCACGCCGGCGCAGGCGGGCGTGTCGCTCGCCGCGATACGCGAATTCGCCGGCAAGATTCCGCTCCTGGGCGTTTGCCTTGGTCACCAGGCCATTGGCGAAGCCTTTGGCGGGCGCATCGTCCATGCCAAACAACTGATGCACGGCAAGGTGTCGCCGGTCGAGCACAAGGATGCCGGCGTTTTTCGCGGCCTGCCCAATCCCTTGACCTGCACCCGCTACCATTCGCTGGCCATCGAGCGCGAGAGTCTGCCGGATTGCCTCGATATCACCGCCTGGACCGCCGATGGCGAAATCATGGGCGTGCGCCACAAGAGCCTGGCCGTCGAGGGCGTCCAGTTTCATCCCGAATCCATCCTGACCGAGCGCGGCCACGATTTGTTCAGAAACTTCATCGAGGAGCGCCGCGCATGACGCCGCAAGCCGCCCTGCAACGGGTCATCGAGCATCGCGAAATTTTCCATGACGAAATGGCGTCGCTGATGCGTCAAATCATGCGCGGCGAGGTTTCGCCGGTGATGATTTCCGCCATTCTTACCGGGCTTCGCGTCAAAAAGGAAACCGTCGGCGAAATCGCCGCCGCGGCCAGCGTCATGCGCGAACTGGCGACGCCGGTCAAGCTGCCCTATGACCGGCATCTGGTCGATATCGTCGGCACCGGCGGCGACGCCGCCCACAGTTTCAATATCTCGACCACCGCGATATTCGTTGCCGCCGCCGCCGGGGCCAAGGTGGTCAAGCATGGCGGGCGCAGCGTCTCTTCCAGTTCCGGCAGCGCCGACGTGCTCGAAGCCCTGGGCGTCAATATCCATCTCGAACCCGAAAAAGTCGCCGCCTGCATCGAGGAAACCGGCATCGGCTTCATGTTCGCGCCCAAGCACCATGCGGCCATGCAACACGTCGCCCCGGTGCGCCGCGAAATGGGGGTGCGCACCATTTTCAATATCCTCGGCCCGCTGACCAATCCGGCCGCCGCGCCCAATACCCTGATGGGCGTGTTTCATCCCGATCTCGTCGGCATTCAGGTGCGCGTGATGCAGCGCCTGGGGGCCGAGCGCGCGCTGGTCGTGCATGGCAAGGACAATCTCGACGAAATTTCGCTGGGCGCGGCGACCCTGGTCGGTGAACTAAAAAATGGCGAGGTGCGCGAATACGAAGTGCATCCCGAGGATTTCGGCCTGCAAATGCTTTCCTTGCGCAATCTGCGCGTCGACAGCGCCGAGGAATCCAAGGCCATGCTGCTCGGCGCCCTCGACAACCGGCCCGGGGCCGCCCGCGAAGTGGTCTGCCTGAATGCCGGCGCGGCGCTCTATGTCGCCAATCTCGCCGACAGCATCGGCGAGGGCATCGCCAAGGCGCGCGAAGCCATCGCAAGCGGCGCCGCCCGCGCAAGGCTCGACCAATTCGTACACTGCACGCAAACCCTGGGGGCCTCATGAGCGACATCCTGGCCAAAATCATCCAAACCAAGCGCCTTGAAATCGCCGCCGCGCAGGCTAAGAAGCCCTTGGCTCAAATCGAGGCCGAAGCCGCCGCAAAACCCGCCCCGCGCGATTTCGCCGGCGCCATTCGCGCCAGGCTCGCCGCCGATAAGCCCGCGGTCATTGCCGAAATCAAGAAGGCCAGTCCGTCGAAAGGCATCATCCGCGCCGATTTCCGCCCCGCCGACATCGCCAGGAGCTATGCCGAGCACGGCGCGGCCTGCCTCTCGGTGCTCACCGATCGCGACTACTTCCAGGGCGCGCCGGAATACCTGCAAGCCGCCCGCGCCGCCTGCGCGCTGCCCATACTGCGCAAGGATTTCATCATCGACCGCTACCAGGTTGCCGAAGCCCGCGCCATGGGCGCGGACGCCATCCTGCTCATCGCCGCCGCGCTCGATCCCGAAAAAATGCGCGAACTCGAAGCCCTCGCCCACGGCTACGGCATGGCCGTGCTGGTCGAAGTGCACGATGGCGACGAACTCGCCGCCGCCCTGCAACTCGAAACGCCGCTACTGGGCATCAACAACCGCAACCTGAAAAGCTTTGACGTCAGCCTCAACGCCACCCTTGGTTTGCTCGAACGCATCCCGGCCGGGCGCATCGTCGTCACCGAAAGCGGCATCCTGAACCCGGCCGACGTCGCCCTGATGCGCCGCCACGGCGTCAACAGCTTTCTCGTCGGCGAAGCCTTCATGCGCGCCGCCGACCCTGGCGCTGAACTCGCCCGGTTATTTACCTGAGCCGGGCCGCCCCGTCAGTTACCTGACCCCAGATCGTCTCGCCAATCCACGATTTCAAGGCCCTCGACCCGAGCAAATTCCCGCGTATTGTTCGTAACTAAAATGCAGTTGGACGCCACAGCATGTCCTGCGATAGCCGCATCGTTTTCACCGATCGGCGTTCCACGGCGAAAAAGCGCCCGTTTGATTTCCACGCAACAATCAATGGCTTCGGCATCCCAGGGCAACACCGCATCGAGGCGCTTGACGAAGCCGCTCACCATGCCTTCTATCTTGCTCGATGCCTTCGGATGCGTGGCACCATAACGCATCTCGGCATAGGTAATGGCTGAAACAACAATCCTGGAGCGGGACTTCACGGCCGCCTCAAGGCGCTGAATGACCGCAACGGGATGCTCCCGCATGATGAACGAACAAATATTCGTGTCCAGCATGTAGGTTTTCATTCAAAGCCCTTGAGAAAGCCGGTTTCGTCGATGAGCGCGGGGCGCTCGCGCAAAAAATCCGCATCCGCCTTTGGCTCGTCGAGCAAGGACATCCACGACAAACGAACCGGCCGGAGAATCAAGGAATCGCCCTCCTTGAGTATTTCGACTTCGGACACCCCCTTGAATTCAAATTCTCGCGGAATCCGTATCGCCTGATTCCGATTGTTGGTAAAGAGTGACACGGTACGCATGATGAAGAGCCTCCGGGATGGATACGCCCCATGATGGCATATGTCGGCCATATGTCAATCTCTCCCCGCCAGCTTGCCGCACGGATGGCCAATTCCACGACAATCGCCCCCCCCAAGGCCATCTACGGTTGCGTTCCCTCCAGGATGCACATACACATCGTGTATCTCGTCTATACCGAAATGTCCCACCCCGAAAGCCCTTCACATGCCAAGCCATGCACCCCCGCCTGAATCCAGGCTTTGCGGATGCGCACCGAGACGCGCTCCTTGATTGACCATGCCGCGATGATGCTCGGTCGCACCCGTTCCGACTTCGTTATCGAGGCGGCTCGGCGAGCCGCGGAAGACGCCATCCTCGATCAAACCATCATCGAGGTAAACCGCGAACGCTATGAGCAATTTCTCGAAATGCTCGACCGGCCGCCCCAGCCCAACGAAAAACTTCGCGCCACGATGCAAGCAAAACCGCTGTGGCAACAGCCATGACGCTGCAAGCGCCAACATTGCTTGCCGAGCCTCATGAACTCGGCGCTTTCGATTCTGGCGTCTCCTCGCTGGATGACTGATTGAAACTTGGCATACGCGGCATGATCGTTCACGCCATTAACGAAGATGCGAAGCGCTTCTATCTTGAAATGGGCTTCCTGCCCTCTCCGACCGGCGACATGACCCTGATGATTTCGCTTGCGGATTTGCAAGCGAGCCTTTGACGCGCTTACAGAAACCGCATCGCCGCCATGTATTGCGGAAAGGACGCCCCCCAAAGCCCCGCAAGGCAAACCGCCCTGTTGCGTCAACACAACACAATCCGCCATGAACGCCTCGCCGTGTGCGTAAAAGCTTGCCCGACCGCCCGAGGGCTTGGAAAATCAGCGCCAACCTTTCGATCCGAGAGGTAAGACTTAGTCGGCCCGCAAGGCCGGGTAAAAACTAACCACTAAGGAGATTTTTCTGATGCAAAAGAAAATTATCGCCCTGGCTGTTGCCGGCCTGGCTTCCACCGCCGCCTTCGCTCAGTCCAACGTCACCATCTACGGCGT
>CAZFHE010000351.1:0-2944 GCA_964518615.1 uncultured Dechloromonas sp.
GGCGGCGGTCGCAGGATCGGGCGACCAGCCCGCCGCGCCCGCCGATTTCGGTGGCGAACAGGATCATGCGGCTGTTGGGGGCGAAACTGGGCGATTCGTCCTTGCTGGAATCGGTCAACACCTGGACCTGGCGGCTGGCGAGATCCATGACCGCGAGCTGGAAGCGGCCATTGCGCTGGGTGATGAAGGCCAGCGTCCTGCCATCGGCCGAGGGACGCGGGGAGACGTTATAACTCCCCTCGAAGCTGATGCGCTGAACATCGCCGCCCCCCGGCATCAGGCGGTAGATTTGCGGACTGCCGCCCCGGTCGGAGGTGAAGAACAGGCTGCCGTCCGGCGCGAAACGCGGCTCGGTGTCGATGCCGCCCGAGGTGACGAGGCGTTGCGGCGCGCCGCTGCCATCGGCATTGACGCTGAAAATTTGCGAATTGCCATCCCGGGACAAGACCACGGCCAGCTTGCGGCCATCCGGCGACCAGGCCGGGGCCGAATTCGATCCCTTCTGATTGGCGACGATGTGGCGCTGGCCGGAAGCCAGCGAATGAACATAGACGATGGGCTTTTTCTTCTCGAAGGAAACATAGGCAAGCCGGCTGCCATCCGGCGACCAGACCGGCGAAATGATGGGCTCGGACGAGGCCAGCGCGGTGGCCGCGCCCTGACCGTCGGCATCGGCGATTTGCAACAGGTACTGACCGCGGGATTTGACGACATAGGCGATGCGGGTCGAGAACACGCCCTTCTCGCCGGTCAGCTTTTCGTAAATGAAATCGGCGATGCGATGCCCGGCGGCGCGCAACTGGTCGTTGCTGGTGACATAGGCCGCCCCGCCCAGGGAGATTTCCTTTTGCGCATCGTGCAGCCGAAAGCGCGCTTCGATACGGCCGTCGGCCGTGCGCATCACGCTGCCGACGGCGACGGCGTCAGCGCCGCGCGCCTTCCAGTCGCCATAGGCGAGGGAGGCATTCTCGTCGAGACCGGTTTCGTGGGATCCAATTAATTGAAAGAGGCCGCTGCGCTCCAGGTCGGCGCGCACCGTGCCGGCAATCACCCGGGCGGCGGCGCTATCGCCGGAAAAATCGGGAATGGCGATCGGAATGCGGTTTGCGCCCGCGCCGGTAATCTCGATGGACAATTGCGCCTGGGCCAAAGTAGCGGCCAGCAGGCAGCAGAGCAGGAAGAAAGGGCGAAAAGCTCGAATCATGGGGCTCATCTCGGCAAATTTTGCGGAATTCTACTCTTCAAACGGCCGGTACTTGATTTCCAGCACCCGCTGGAACAAGGCGGGATCATCCGGCTTGGGCAGGGGCGAGGATTTCAGGATCGCCCGCTCGATGGCGGCATCGAGCGCCCCATTGCCGCTGGAGCGCTTCAGGCGCACAGCCAGCACCTCGCCGGTCGGCAACTGGGTGACATCGAACTGCGCTTCCGGATTGCCGGCGATGCCCGGCGGCAGCACGATATTGCCCCGCACCTTGCCGCGAATTTTCGCCGCGTAGCTTTCCAGGCCGCGTCGCGCGGCGCCAGCCTGCTGCTCCTTCTCGGCCTCCATCGCCAGACGGTTCTGCACGGCCGTTGCCTGGCGCTCGCGGGCCTCCCGTTCAAGCGCTTCCTTGAAGGGATCGACCGGCGGCGCGGGCTTGGGCGGATCGACCTTTGGCTTCGGCTCCGGCTTGGGCGGCTCCGGTTTTTTCGGCTCGGGCTTCTTGTCTTCCTTGACCACGATGTCCGGCTTTTTCGGGGCTTCGACCGGGGGCGGCGGCGGTTCCGGCTTGGGCTCGGGCTTGGCTTGCGGCGGCGGGGGAGGCGGCGGCAACACCGTGGCCTGGCGCGGCTGAGGCGACCACAGTTCCACCTCCATGACCTCCGTCTGGCTGCGCTTCCACTGCACGCCCAGGAACAAGACCCCGACCAGCGCCAAATGCACCAGCAGCGTGAAGGCCAGCGCCCTCTTCCGGCCGGGTTCGGGGGGACGTTCGATGACCATCGGCTTACCTGACCGAGGTTTCCAGCGCAACGCGCGAATAGCCCTGCTTTTTCACTTCGTCGAGCGCCTCGATGACCTTGCGATAGGGGACTTCCTTGTCGGCGGCGATCAACACCGCGATGTCCGGCGTCTTGTCGCGCTGGGCGGCCAGCGCGCCGCGCAAATCGGCGAGGCCGCCAAACTTGCTTTCCTTGCCATCGGCGTCGAACAGCGACAGCGCGCCCGCCTCATCGACCTGGACGCGCAGGAAGCGATCCGGCTTTTGCGGCGCCGTGCCGGCGGCCGGCAGCTCGACCGAGCCGGTCGTCATCATCGGCGTCGCCACCATGAAAATGACGAGCAGCACCAGCATCACGTCGATATAGGGAACGACGTTGATCTCGTTTTTCAGGCGGCGCTGGCGCATGGCTTAACGCATCTGCCGCTGGAGGATATTGGAAAACTCCTCCATGAACGATTCATAGCGCGTCGCCAGGCGGTCGATCTCATGCGAGAAGCGGTTGTAGGCGAGCACGGCGGGAATGGCCGCGAACAGGCCGATGGCGGTGGCGACCAAGGCTTCGGCAATGCCCGGCGCGACGGAAGCCAGGGTCGCCTGACCGACATTGGCGAGCCCCCGGAAGGCATGCATGATGCCCCAGACGGTGCCGAACAAGCCGATGTAGGGCGAAACCGAGCCAACCGAGGCAAGAAAGGCCAGATGCGCTTCCAGCGCATCCATTTCGCGCTGATAGGTGGCGCGCATGGCGCGACGCGAGCCATCGACCACATCCTTGGCATCGAGATTCTTCTGGCCGCGCAACTTGGTGAATTCGCGAAAACCGGAAGCGAAGATGCGCTCCATCGAGCCGCTGCTGTGACGATCGGCGGCCGCGCCCTGCGCGCCACCTACCAGCGCGAGATGGATGCGCTGGAGGCGCATCTGGCTTTTCTCGCCTCGGTCGGCTCGGTGTCGCC
>CAZFHE010000352.1:0-5153 GCA_964518615.1 uncultured Dechloromonas sp.
ACAAGAAAGGCGGGGACGAGGAAATTGGCAGCAGCGCGCTGCTGCAAGCGCTGAAAGCCGCGAATTACCGGCAGGTGCTGATCTATATCCACGGCTTTGCCAATCTGCCCGAGGATGTGTTCGCCAGCGCCGAGGAACTCCAGACGCTGTGCGACAAGCAAAAACCCAACGAAGCGCTGGTGCTGCCGCTGATCTGGCCGTGCGACGCCGACCTCGGCATCATCAAGAGCTACTGGGACGATCAGAAATCCGCCGACCAGAGCGCCTTCACCTTCGCCCGGGTGTTGCAGCGTTTCATGGAATGGCGCAATTCCCCGGACTGCAACCCCGATAGCGACCCCTGCCTGAAGCGCGTCAACGTGCTCGCCCACTCGATGGGCAATCGCGTGCTGCGCCAGACGCTCGCCAACTGGCGCCGCTACGACCAGCCGCACGGCCTGCCGCTGCTGTTTCGCAACACCTTCCTGCTCGCCGCCGACATCGTCAACGAATCGCTGCACAAGGGCGAGGAAGGCGAACTGATCAGCCACGCCTCACGCAACGTGGTGGTCTATTACGCCGCCGACGACCTGGCCCTGCGCGCGAGCAAGATTTCCAATCTGAAAAATGCCGAAGCCTCGCGCCGCCTCGGTCACAGCGGCCCGGAAGACATGGAGAAAACGCCAAAAAATGTCTACGCCATCGATTGCGACGACGTAAACACCCTGTACGATCCGCCCAAGGGCCACACCTATTTCCGTTCCGGTATCCGCAAAGGCCAACCCGGCCTGGTTTTCGCCCACATTTTCCGAACCCTGACAAGCGGCCGCGTCTTCCCCAATGACGAATTCCGCAAGTCGAGCATCATTGGGCTGGACAAGAAGGCATGAGCTTCTGATACAAAAACCGCTCTAGAGCGGTTTTGATTTATTTACTTACATGCAGAAGCGTAATCGTTTGGGAGTAGGTTGGCGGTGAGCCGTAGGCGAACCCCAACATCGGCTGCCCTGTGACCTTCTGCTCGTTGGGGTTCGCTACGCTCACCACCAACCTACAAGCCTCAGGCAACGAATGCGTCAAGGCTTGAATCAAAACTGCTCTAATGCCAAGGCAGGGGCCCCAAGTCACTCCGGGCTGAGGCCTGGGGCTTCCTCGCCGCGAGTTTGGCGCGTCTTCGGCGCGCTAAACGGCAAATGCATGGCGCTTGAAAGCCCTTGCAGATCCAGCCAGGCGATGCCCAGCCATTCGTGCAGCGCGTAATAGGAATTGTGCAGCGCGCTGGCCTGCGGCAGCCATTCGAGGAAATGCTTCGGCCAGACATGGCTGCCCAGTTCGGTCGGCGCTGGCACCACCTCCAGCCCGGCCGCCGTAAATAGGCGGCGCGCCCGTGGCATGTGGAAAGCCTGGGTGACCAGCACGATGCGCCGGATGCCGGCGGCCCGCAGCAGTTCCGCCGACATGGATGCATTGTCGGCGGTATCGAGCGAACGATTCTCACGCCAGCGCACCGCCACCCCGAATTCATGTTCCAGCGCATCGCTGATCACCTCGGCTTCGGCGCGCTGGGCATTGACCGGCTTGCCGCCGCTGACCAGCACCGGCAAGGGGTGCTGACGGGCCAGCACGGCGCCGTAGCGGGCGCGCGCCAGACTGCGCTGATTCAGCGTTTCCCCCCCGTACTCGGCGGCCTCGGTCAGGCCGCCAGCGAGAATGACGATGGCCTCCGCGCCTTGCGGCCCGTCAAATACCGGACCAGCCCGCGTCTCCAGCGTCCCGATCAGCCAGCCGGCGACCGGCGGCAGGCTTGGCGTCAAGAGGAGCAGCGCGCCAGCGACCGCCAGCGCGCGGGCCCCGCGCCAGCGCCGGAAGAGGCCAGCCAGGGCCAGCAGCAAAAGGCCGTTGGCCGGCGGCAACAACAGCGTGGCGAGCAGATTTTTCAAAAACCAGGTGGTAATCATCGGCCAGAGGGCGGCAAGCGCTGCCGCCGAGTGTGGCTGGCCGGGCGGCGGGCGTCAATGGCCCCAGGCCGTGAGGCGCTCACGACGGATTGACGCGATCGCCTTCAAATCGGGCGATTTCGGTTTGAGCGGTTTTGATTCATTTACTTACATGTAGAGTCGCGTAATCGTTTGGGAGTAGGTTGGCGGTGAGCCGTAGGCGACCCCCAACATCTGCTGCCCTGTGGCCTTCTGCTCGTTGGGGTTCGCTTCGCTCACATCCATCCTACAAGCCTCAGGAAATGAATGCGTTAAGGATTGAACCAAAACCGCTCTAGAGCGGTTTCGGTTCAGGAGCAACCGACAAATCTCAGACAGCAAAATGCCTCAAGGATCGAGTCAATATCCGCCCCACCAAAACAGACTGACCCCAACCGGCCCGAAGGCCGGTTGGGGGTGCTGGCTTGGGTTTTCAGCTTCAGAGTTTGTCTATCCCCTCGCTTAACCCGGCCAGATTCTTGAACTGCGTGCCGCTGCTGGCGAGCGAGATGGCGTCCACGCCGGTTCCGGCCATCTGGCTGCCTTGCAACAGGCCGGCGAGGCCCGTTGGGCCTGCGCCCCAGTTCACGTTCCAGCCGGGCGCGGCCTGGCGTTCGGCGTCGAGCCGGTTCAGCGCCTCGGTCAGCCTCGCCCAGCAGCGGGCGAAGTCGGTCGTCTCGCCGCTGGAGGGGGCGGCGTCTTCGCCCCACAAGGCGACATCGTCGCGTTCCAGGTCCGCTCGGCTGAGATAGGCGATGGGCTGGCTGCTACCCCCGAAGCCATTCAGGAAGCTTGCCAGCGAATCGTCGGCGCCGCTCTCGCTCTTCTGGTTTGGGTTCTCCGGTTGCCCCGGCGCGCTACCGTCGTTCGCATGGCTGTCTTGTCCGGGTTGCATGGCATCCAAGCCGCTGGCTTGATTCGCTACGAATGGCGTGCCGATCATCTCACTGCCCGCCGGCAGCATGGCGCTCGCCCCGTTGCTGACTGCGCCGCCCTGCGTCTTGGCCAGCAGCGTGGCCACATCCCAACTTGTCCCATCGGCAAAGCGGACTTCCTGAACCGGGTTATCAATGCCGATCTCCAAGCTCTCGTTACTGGAGAAAAAGCCTTGTGCCGACACCCCCTCCGTGCTGCCGGTGAGTTTGAACCACAGGTTGACGCCCGAGCGGACGACTTCTACCTCATTCGGATGCACGTTATCCTTGAATTCCAGCACGTTCCATTTGTCGGGGCTGTCGTCGTGGTCGGTGCCGATAATGTCCCAGCCATCGCCGTGGCCGAAGCGGTAGATGTCGTTGCCCGTGCCGCCGGAGAGCAAATCATTACCGGGCCCGCCGTCGAGAATGTCATTTCCGGGGCCGCCGCAAAGTGCATCGTTGCCGGGTCCGCCAAACAGGCGGTCGTCGCCGGCTTCGGCGTAGAGGGTATCGTCCCCCTCGCCGCCGATCAGGGTGTCATTGCCCGCTCCCGCCCCGAAGGTGTCGTTGCCGTCGCCGCCGTCGAGGTAATCGTCGTCGGTCGTGCCATTGATGGTGTCGGGGCCGTTGGTGCCGGCCAGCGCTTTGACCACCAGCGTCGACAAATTCCAGACCGTTCCATCGGCAAAGCGTACTTCTTGGACCGGATTGGTGAGGCCGGTACCCGGCATGTTATTGACGAAGAAGCTGTTGACCGTCACCCGGTCATCGCCGCCGGCCAGCGTCAGAACCAGGGTTTCGCCGGCACGGCGGACAGTGACTTCACTCGGATCGACATCCGCCTTGAATTGCAAAACATTCCACTTGTCGGCGCGATTCTCGCCATCGTAAGTAATCGTGTCCTGCCCATCACCGTGGCCGAACAGATAGATGTCGTTGCCCGAGCCGCCCGTCAGGGTATCGTTGCCGGGTCCGCCATCGAGTATGTCGTTCCCGGCGCCACCGTTCAGCACATTGTTGGCGGCGTTGCCGATGAGAATGTTGTTGAGCGCGTTGCCGGTACCGTTGATCGCCGCGTTGCCGGTCAGGGTCAGGTTCTCGACGTTGGCCGGCAAGGTGTAGGTCACGCTCGACAGGACGAGATCGCTACCTTCGCCGGGCAGTTCCACAATCACGTCGCCTGCATTGTCAACGAAATAGGTATCGTCGCCGGCCCCGCCGATCATCGTATCGGCCCCCGCGCCGCCGTCGAGTGTGTCGTCGCCGGCCCCGCCGATCAAAATGTCGTTGCCTGCCGTGCCAACGAATATTTCGCCCGTGCCAGCCGACGCGGTGACGGCAAGCGCGAAGCTCTGGCTGGCCGATTCGCCGGCCAAGTCGGTGGCAGTGATGCGCAATTGCAGATTGCCGACATCGCCGCTAGCCGGGGTGCCGGAGAAGGTCCGCGTCACCGCGTCAAAACTCAGCCAGGCCGGCAGGGGATCGCCGTTGTCCAGGGTGGCGGAATAGCTCAGCACATCGCCTTCGTCGATGTCGATGAAGGCGTCTTCCGGGACCGTGAAGCTGAAAGGCGCGCCTTTGATGGCGGATTGCCCGGATAGCGGCGTTGCCGCTTCTGGCGCATGGTTGACCAGAAATTGCTGCTCGACCATCGCGGCATCCCAAATTGTGCCGTCAGAAAACACGAACCGGCTGATGCGTCCGGGTTCCGCGAACCACAACTCAATCGTCAAGCTGTCGTTCGATCCCACAATGCTGAAAACCAGATCGTCACCGCTGCGCGAAAGCGCCACGCGGCTCGGGTCCAATCCGCCGTCGAAGCGGACTTCGCCGCCAAACGCGCCATCGCCGTCACCGTTGGGCGTGACCGCCGCGCGCAGGTTTTCGACGATCACATCCTGGCCGTCGCCCTCGGCGAAGTGATAAATGTCGTATCCCTCCTGGCCGATCATCACATCATTACCCGGGCCGCTCCAGAACTCATCGACGCCTTCGGTGCCGCGCAAGGTCTCGCTCGCCGCCGTGCCAAGCACCATTTCGGTACTGAAATCGCCCAAGGCCGACTTGCGCCAGACCGTGCCATCGGCGAATTCGATGCGCTCGATGGGGTTTTCGATGCCGAGATCACCGGCCACGACCCGAATCGAATCCTCGCCATTGACGTGGGACAAGATCCAATCGCCGTTGTCTTCCAGACTGACCATGATGTCCTCCGGAAGAATGCCCTCGCCGAAGCGGATCGTGTCCTTACCGAGATAGGACCAGGATTTGGCGGCTTCTT
>CAZFHE010000353.1:0-5980 GCA_964518615.1 uncultured Dechloromonas sp.
AAGCCCGGAGTTGTGCCGGGCGTCATATCGACCGGCTCGATGCCCGCCTGCTGTTGCAATACGCCAGCGGCTGCACCCACGCCGATCTGCTGGCCCGGCCCGAAACGCCGCTCGATGCGCCCGCGCGGGCGCGCTTCGAGACCTGGGTCGAGCGCCGCGCCTCGGGCGAGCCGCTGGCCTATCTGGTGGGCGAAGCCGAGTTTCGTGGCCGCGTGTTCCGGGTATCGCCCGCGGTGCTGATTCCCCGCCCGGACACCGAGGTTCTGGTCGAGGCGGCGCTGCGTTGCATGGAAGGCATGGACAATCCGGCCCTGCTCGATCTCGGGACCGGCTCCGGCATCGTCGCCGTGTCGCTGGCGCTGGAAGCCCCAAACGCCCGCGTCGTCGCCGTCGATATCTCGGCGGCGGCGCTGGCCGTCGCCGCCGGCAATGCCAAGCGTCTGGGCGCTTCCATCGAATGCCTCGAAGGCGACTGGTATGCGCCGCTCTCGGGGCGGCGCTTTGATCTCATCGTCTCCAACCCGCCCTATATCGCCAAGGGCGACCCGCATCTGGCCGGCGACGGCCTGCCCTTCGAGCCGCAAACGGCATTGACCGACGGCGGCGACGGCCTTAACTGCCTCTCCCGCATCATCGCCGGCGCGCCCGCCCATCTGAGGCCCGGCGGCTGGCTCTTGCTCGAACACGGGCACGATCAGGGGGCGGCCTGCCGGAACTTATTGACCGATGGCGGCTTTCAAGCCGCATTCACCCTACCCGACCTGGCCGGCAGCGACCGCGTGTCAGGCGCTCATCTTTGATCCGGAGAAAGCATGTCCGACGTTCAGCAACACATACGCCAAACCGTCACCGACAACCCGGTTGTCCTCTACATGAAGGGCGACGCCCGTTTCCCGCAATGCGGCTTTTCGGCGACGGCGGTGCAAATTCTGAAAGCCTGCGGCCTCGCCGACTTCGTCACCATCGATGTGCTGGCCGACGAGGCCATCCGCCAGGGCGTCAAGGAATACGCCAACTGGCCGACCATTCCACAGCTCTACATCAAGGGCGAGTTCATCGGCGGCTGCGACATCATGAAAGAGATGTACCAGAGCGGCGAATTGCAAACGCTGCTCGAAGGCGCTGGCCTGGGCTGAGGCTCATGTTGGGGTTCGCTGCGCTCACCCCAACCTCCGGTCCTTGAACGGCGCAATGCGCTGCGCTTATTGCGCCCTACGGGCAAAGGTCGGGATGGGGGCTTATGGGCGCGGCGGATAATCAAAGGCCCGGCGTTGCGCCGGGCCTTTGTTATTGGGGACTCAGACCTCGGCGACCTGGAAGTCGACGGCGCCGCCTGCCTTGACCACTTCCTTGACCGCGCATTCGGAGATGCTTTTCAGCACGGCGGCCTTGGCTTCGGCGCTGAAGCCTTCGGGAAAGCGGACTTCGGTGCGAAAGCGCCCCAGGGTCATCGGACCGCCAGAGCCTGCGAAGGGCTTGCAGGAAATCTCAATGCCGGCGGCGGAGAGGCCGAGGGACTGGCAGGCCTTCTTGGCGAACACGGCGGCGCAGCCGGCCAGGGTGGCGTAGAAGGCTTCGAGCGGATTCATCAGCGAGCCGTCCAGGGCGTAGGTGGCCTGGTGCTTGCCGGTGCTGACCTGGATCAAGGGGGTCTGGTCGATGAGGGTACGGTACATGTCGGGGTCCTTAGAAAGTGGCGTGGCGTCCCGCCGGACGGCAGGATAGAATATTATAGATTTCTAATATAGCGCTTGGCAACACCCGTCCGGCGCTTGCCTTATTCCGTTTTCAAATCAGCCGAGGACGCGAAGGCGAAGCGCAGACAGTACGGTTGTACGGCAAGCGAAGCCGACGAAGTCATCGGTTGATTGGGAAATGGAATTAGTCGCTGCTCAGGCGTTGGTTGGCGATATTGAGGCGATTGACCAGGACGTCGACGAAGCCCTGGTAAAAGTGCAGGCGGCAGGCGTCGGAGGCTTGTTCCAGGGCCTCGCCGCGAATGACGACGATGTCGGCCTCGGTCAGCGCGACGACGTCGGCGCCCCGGATGGATGCCTGACGGCTGAGCACCGCCATTTCGCCGAAGCAGTCGCCACGGCATAGCACGTCGAGCGGCCTGCCGCCCTTGCTGACGGTGAGTTGGCCGGCGGCGACGAAGGCGAAGGCATCGCCCGGGTCGCCGTCGTGCAGCATCAGGGTGCCGGGGGGAATGCGCCGCCATTGCGCAAAGCGCAGGACTTCCCACAATTCGGCGTCGCTGAAATCGCCGAAAAAGGGCAGGGCGCGCAGGGTGTCGAAGCGCTCGCTTTCGGGGAAATCGCTGCTTTCGCTGGGCAGCCAGCCCTGGCGGACGATGCGGGTCAGCTCCTGGGCCAGTTCCTGCCAGCTGGGATAGCGTTGCTCGCGCTCCTTGGCCATGGCCCGGGCGACGATGCGGTCGAAGGCCGGCGGCAGATCGGGGCGCAGGGAAGAGGGCAGCGGCGCGTCGTCATGGACGATGCGATAGACCAGATTGGCCTGGTTTTCGGCCTCGAAGGGCAGGTGGCCGGTCAATAGCTGAAAGAGCACGACGCCCAGGGAATAGATGTCGGTGCGGTGATCGAGCGGCCGCTCCAGCACTTGTTCCGGCGACATATAGGCCGGCGAGCCGATGGCCCCGATCTGGCTGAGCTGGTTCTGGCCGGTGATGGCCGCGCCGAAGTCGCCGATTTTGATGTCCTTGTCGCCGGAAAGCAGGATATTGGCCGGCTTGATGTCGCGATGGGTGATGCCGAGGCGGTGGGCGAAATCCAGGGCCCGCGTGCATTTGAATATCAGTTCGACAATGCGGTCGAGCGGCAAGAGCCGCCCGGGACTGGTGTGCTGCTCCAGGGTGCCGCCCTCGACGTACTCCATGACGATGTAGCAGATGGTTTCGGCCACCACCGCGTCGTAAATCTGAACGATGTGCGGGTGGTTGAGCTTGCCGACCAGCGATGCCTCGTTGAGAAACAGCCGGCTGTAGATGCGGCCCTTGCTCGGGTCGCTCAGCGCCTCGGGCGAGGCGACCTTGATCGCCACGTCGCGCCGGGCAAAGGGGTCGCGGGCGAGATAGACGCTGCTGCTCGCGCCCGCGCCGAGTTTTCTGATTAATTCGTATTTGCCGAGCTTGCGTCTCATCGGCTCCTTCCCGGCCAGAGAACCATCGGCCGGCGGCGGGGCGGCCGTTGCGGCGGGCGGTTTCCGCCGGTGCGGGCTCATGGCCGCTTGCGGGCGCGGGCCACGGCGGCGCGGACCTGCTCTGGCGCGGTACCGCCGATGTGATTGCGCGAGGCCAAGGAACCGGCGACCGTCAGCACGCCGTACACGTCCTCGCCGATCAGGGGCGAGAATTGCCGCAATTCGGCTAGCGTCAGGCCCGGGAGATCGACCCCCCTTTGCTCGGCGGCCTTGACCGCGTGGCCGACGGCTTCGTGCGCATCGCGAAAGGGCAGGCCCTTCTTGACGAGATAATCGGCAAGATCGGTGGCGGTGGCGAAGCCCTGGGTCAGCGCGGCCTGCATGTTGTCGGCGCGCACGGTGATGCCGCCCGCCATGTCGGCGAAGATGCGCAGGGTGTCGGTGACGGTGTCGACGGCGTCGAACAGCGGTTCCTTGTCTTCCTGGTTGTCCTTGTTGTAGGCGAGCGGCTGGGCCTTCATCAAGGTCAGGAGACTCATCAGCTGGCCATAGACGCGGCCGGTCTTGCCGCGCGCAAGCTCAGGCACGTCCGGATTTTTTTTCTGCGGCATGATCGAGGAGCCGGTGCAGAAGCGGTCGGCGATCTGGATGAAGCCGACGCGCGGGCTCATCCACATCACCAGTTCCTCGGAGAGGCGGCTGATGTGCATCATCAACAGCGCGCAGGCGGCGCAGAATTCGATGGCGAAATCGCGGTCGGAGACGGCATCCAGCGAATTTTCGCAAACGGCCTCGAAGCCCAGTTCGCGGGCGACGAATTCGCGGTCTATCGGGTAGGTGGTGCCGGCCAGCGCGGCGGCGCCCAGCGGCAGGCGGGCGACGCGCTTTCGGCAATCGGCAAAGCGCTCGGCGTCGCGGCCAAACATTTCGAAATAGGCCAGCATGTGATGGCCGAAAGTCACCGGCTGCGCCACCTGCAAATGGGTGAAGCCGGGCATCGGCGTCGCCGCTTCCTTGTCGGCGAGGTCGACCAGGGCGGCGCGAAACGCCTCGAGCAGCGCCAGGATGTCGTCGATGGCATCGCACAGATAGAGGCGGATGTCGGTAGCCACCTGATCGTTGCGCGAGCGCCCGGTATGCAAGCGCTTACCCGCATCGCCAACCAGCGCGGTCAGGCGCTTTTCGATATTGAGATGCACGTCTTCGAGATCGAGCGACCACTCGAAGCGGCCCGTTTCAATCTCCTCAGCGACCACGGCCATGCCGCGCTCGATATCGGCCAGATCCTGGGCGGCGATAATGCCTTGCTTGGCAAGCATCCTGGCGTGCGCGAGCGAGCCGCGGATATCCTGGCGCCACATGCGCTGATCGAAATCGACGGAGGCGGTGTAGCGCTTGACGAGATCGGAAACCGGCTCGGAAAAGCGGCCGGCCCAAGTGTATTGATTGGCGTTGGAAGTCATGACTTGGGTCTAGAATAGGGCGGATCGGCGACGAATTTCGGAAAATCCGCACGAAAAATAATGAGTATACGGCAGTTTCCCGCGACGCATCCCCTGCCCGACTGGCGCAATTTTGGCGTCATGCTGCGCGTTCTGCTCGGCATCAATGCGCTGGCCCTGTTCGCGGCGCTGTTGCTGGCGCCGGATCTGGCCGCGTGGCCGAGCCGCTTCATCGAGCTCGCGGCCCTGGTCGAACCCCTGTTGCTGATCTGCCTCGGCCTGCTTTCGCTGGGCCGCGACCTGCTGTGGCGTCTGCCGCTGCGCGCGGGCCAGGCGGTCGTGCTGGCCCTCTCGGGCGGTCTCTCTTACGCGCTCTACGCCTACTGGGGCTGGCTGCTGCCGAACGATGCCGGCAGCCCGTGGCGGGCCGCCTTCTTGACGATCATGGCGGCGGCCTTGCTGCTGCTCTATTTCGACCTGCGCTCGGGCGCTTTCGATTCGGCCCAGACCGAGGCGCGGCTTTCCGCGCTCAATGCCCGGATACGGCCCCATTTCCTGTTCAATTCCCTGAACGCGGTGCTGTCCTTGATCCGCGCCCGGCCCCAGGAGGCCGAGGCGGCGCTGGAATCGCTATCCGATCTGTTTCGGGCCGCCATGCGCGACCCCAAGGAACTGGTCAGCCTGGGCGAGGAAATCGAACTGGCGAGGCAGTATCTCGAACTGGAATACCTTCGCCTCGGGGAGCGCCTGCGCATCGAATGGCAAATCGCCGATGTGGCGCTTGATTTTCGCACCCCCCCGCTGATGCTCCAGCCGCTCCTGGAAAATGCCGTCTACCACGGCATCCAGCCTACGCCCGAGGGCGGCCTCGTGCGCATCGCCATCCTCCGCCGCGACGAGGCGCTATGCATCGCCATCGCCAATCCCATCGGCGGCCCGAGCGCGCACACCGAGGGCAGTCACATGGCGCTGGCCAATATCCGCGAGCGCTTGGCCCTGTACTACGATCTCGAAGCCCGCCTTGAAATCGAGCACGACGAGAGCGCCTACGAAGTCCGGATTTTTCTGCCATGGCAAGCGAAAAAAGCCTGAAAATCCTGCTCGTCGATGACGAGCCCCTGGCCCGCGAGCGCCTGCGCGCGCTGCTCGCCGACATCGCCCCGCAATTGCCCAACGAAATCGTCGGCGAGGCCGACAACGGCCTTGCCGCTCTCGAAGCCCTGCGCCGGCAGTCGGTCGATGTGCTGCTGGCCGACATCCGCATGCCGGGCATGGACGGCATCGAGCTGGCCGGCCATCTGGGCGCTTTCATCGCGCCGCCGGCGGTGATTTTCGTCACCGCCTACGACAATTACGCGGTACAGGCTTTCGATCTCAAT
>CAZFHE010000354.1:0-3926 GCA_964518615.1 uncultured Dechloromonas sp.
CGGCAGGACGGCCGGGGGGGGGGGGCGCTGCCGCCGGGGCCCCCAGCCGCACCCGATCCGGCTTGCCGATCTTGAGCATATCGACCCCCAGAAGGAGAGGATCGTCCTCACCACCCGCCAGTTCGTCGCCGGCCAGCCGGCCAACAATGTGCTGCTGACCGGCGCGCGCGGCTGCGGCAAATCCTCGCTGGTCAAGGCGGCGCTCAACGAATTTTCCGCCCAGGGCCTGCGCCTGATCGAGGTGGACAAGGACGATCTGCTCGATCTGGCCGATATCGTCGATCTCGTCGCCGGGCGTCCGGAACGCTTCATCATTTTTTGCGACGACCTGTCCTTCGAGGCGGGCGAAACCGCCTACAAGGCGCTGAAATCGGTGCTCGACGGCTCGATCGCGGCGCCGCCGGACAATGTGCTGATTTACGCCACCTCCAACCGCCGCCACCTGATGCCCGAGTATTTTTCGGAAAATCTGGAAAACACCCGGGTCGATGGCGAAATCCACCCGGGCGAAGCGACCGAGGAAAAAGTTTCGCTATCCGAGCGCTTCGGCCTGTGGATTTCCTTCTATCCCTTCAGCCAGGAGGATTACCTGGCCATCGTCCGCCACTGGCTGCGCCATTTCGGCGTGGATGAAGCGAGCATCGCCGGCAGCGAGCGCGAGGCGCTGAATTGGGCGCTGGGCCGGGGTTCGCGTTCCGGCCGCGTGGCCTGGCAATTCGCCCGCGATCTGGCTGGCCGGCGAAATAATCCATGACGCCGCCGGTCGTCGAAGTCGCCGCCGCTGTTCTGCTGCGCGCCGGGGCGCGCGCGGGGGCGAGCGAATTCCTGCTCGCCCAGCGGCCAGAAGGCAAGGTCTACGCCGGTTACTGGGAGTTCCCCGGCGGCAAGCTGGAAGCCGGCGAAAGTGTGCGCGAGGCCCTGGTGCGCGAATTGGAGGAGGAACTGGGCATCGCCGTGACCGATTGTTCGCCGTGGCTGACCCGGCAATTCACCTATCCTCATGCGACGGTGCGCCTCCATTTCTGGCGCGTCACCGCTTGGGCGGGCGAAATCGGCATTACCGCGCCGCTCGAACATACGGCGGTGGAATGGCAGGCATGCGGCGCGCCATCTTGCGTCTCTCCGATCCTGCCGGCCAATGGTCCGATTCTGAAGGCGCTCAGCCTGCCGACCACGATGGCCATCACGATGGCCGAGATCGAGGGCGTCGAAACTCAGTTGAAACGCCTCGAAGCCGCGCTGGGAAAAGCGCCGGGCCTGGGCTTGATCCAGTTGCGCGACAAGGGGCTGCCGCCGGCCGAGCGCCTGGGTTTTGCCGAGGCGGTGATGCGTCTGGCCCGCGCCGCTGGCGCGCTGGTGCTTGTCAATGACGATGCCGAACTCGCCCGCCGGGTCGGGGCCGATGGCCTGCATCTGTCATCCACGGCGCTGGCGGCTTCTACGCGCCGGCCAGATTTCGCCTGGGTTGGCGCATCCTGCCACGATGCCGCCGAAATCGCCCGGGCAGGCCAACTGGAACTGGATTACGCGCTGCTCGGCCCCGCGCTGCCCACGCCCAGCCATCCGGAAAATCCGGGCCTCGGCTGGCAGGAATTCGCCCGGCGTCTGGCCGGTAACAGCTTGCCGGTATTCGCCCTGGGCGGGCTGCGCCACGATCTGCTGCCCGCCGCTCAAGCCGCGGGCGCGCATGGCATTGCGCTGATGCGCGGCTGGTAGGGCTGATGCGCGGCGGGTGGTTCAGTTGGCCGGAAGTTCAGCCGACGGGAGTTCGCCCTCGCCCTCATCCAAGCTGCCCTGAACCGGAATGCGGTAGGCGTCGCTGGCCCAGGCGCCCAAGTCGATTTGCTTGCAACGCTCGGAGCAAAAGGGACGCCACGGGTTTTCCGGCGACCACGGGGATTCTCCGCCGCATTGCGGGCAACGGACCTTGCGCGGGAGAGCCATTACAGATTGCAGAAGGTCAGATCGAAGGGCACGTCGCCCTCGTAGCCGCGCGCCTTGATGTCGTCGCGGGGCGGCTGGGTGAAGCGGATATTCAGGAAGTATTTGTTGGCGCTGACTTCCGGAATCGCCGGGTGTTCGCCAGTGACGGAAACGCGCACCATTTGCGCTGCGGTGCCGCCCAGGTTGAGGTGGAACTGACCGGCGGTGGCGGCGTAGCTCTTGGGCCGGCCGCTCGAACGCAAGAGGCGCAGCACGATGGCGGCGGCTTCGTGCATCGAGGTCATGGTATGGATCCAGGCGTCGAGCGCCTCGCGCCGGACTTCGGGGCTGCGATGCAGCCACCAGTGATACGAGGGCAGGTCGAATTCGCAGACGCCGCCGGGAATGGCGGCGCGGCTCTTGATGCTCATCAGCCAGTCGTTGTCGCGCAACTGCTGGCCCAGCTTGCCGTTCATGGCCAGGAGCGCGGCCGAGGATTGCTCGATTTCGTAGAGGGCGCCGGACAGCGCTTCTTCGGAAATGTCGGGATTATTGCGATAGGCCAAGAGGGTCTGGCGCTGCCTTTCGAGTTCCTGGATCAGGTCCATCTTGAGATCGACGCGACCGGCGACATCGAGCAGTTCGAACAGGGCGACCAGCGCCGTGTGATGTTCGAGAGAGCCGTCGCTCTGCGTGAAATACGCGGCTTTCTCGAACAGGTATTCCAAACGCAGCAGCGTGCGAATGCGTTCGTTAAACGGGTATTCGTAGATAATCACGCCGCCAGTGTCCGAAAAACGAAAATTTCCCCAATTTTGAGGCATTTGCAAGCAAATCTCAAGAGTTTGCTTTAGGTGTCTCCGCTAAAAATTGCAGGTATTTCTGGTGCAGCGCATCCACTTGTGCCGCGAGCGCGGAAAAATCGCCGTCATTGACAATCACGTCGTCGGCTGCGGCCAGGCGCTCGGCCCGCGTCGCCTGGGTGGCCATGATGGCGCGCACGGCGTTTTCATCGTATCCGCTGCGCGCCATGACACGGGCGATTTGCAGCGCTTCCGGACAATCGACGACCAGAACGCGCTGGCAGCGTTCGCGATACGCGCCGCTCTCGACCAACAGCGGCACCGCGAGCATCACATAGGGTGCGAGCGCCTCCCGGCAGCGGCGATCCGCTTCCTGCCGGATCATCGGATGCAGGATGGCTTCCAGGCGGCGGCGCCGCGCGGGATCGGCGAAAACCAGCCGGCGCATCGCGGCGCGGTCGAGAGCGCCCTCTGCATCCGCCACCGGCGCGCCGAATTCGGCCAGCAAGGCCGGCATCGCCGCGCCGCCCGGCCCGGTCAGTTGATGGGCGATGGCGTCGGTGTCGACCAGCGCCGCCCCGCGCTCGACGAATAATTCGCCGACCCGGCTCTTGCCGCTGCCGATGCCGCCGGTCAGGCCGACGACGAAGGCGCTCACGGGCAATGCCGCTCCGCGGGCTTTGCGAGGCCGCCGCTGATCACCGCGCCGAGCAGCGCCGCCCGATCCGCCGCCGGCCCCTCGGCCTTGAGGCTGATCGTGCCGTCCTTGCCCGGCCGTTGCATCAGGCGGGCGGAGCGGACGCCCTTGTTCTTCAGTTCGCTCAAGCGGTCCTGGCCGCCCTTTTCGCCGGAAAAGACGCCAAGCGAAATGGCAAAGCGATTGGGGCCTTCCTGGACGACGAAATAGTCGGTTATGCCCAGTTGGCGCAATTCGCCCGCCTTCTTGTCGGCCTCGGCCTTGTTTGCCAAGGGCGGGATGTAAATCCACCAGCCGCCATTCTCGCCGCCATCGGTTCTATTTCGCGTTAAAACGGAAAAGCGGCTGCGGAGCAGCGAGGCGAGGCGGTCGGCCTCGGCCGCCGGCAGTTGTTCCCAGAAGAGGCAGGCCCGGGTGGGGTCGGCGAGCGCCGCCGTGCCTGGCGCGGGGGCGCTCGCCGCCCGGGGCGGGGGGTCTTCCCGGGCTTCCTCCGGCGGTGGCGA
>CAZFHE010000355.1:0-1732 GCA_964518615.1 uncultured Dechloromonas sp.
GACGTGCTGAAAAACGCGGTGGGCGGCATCGCCGAAATCATTACCTACCCCGGTCTCGTCAACGTCGACTTCGAGGACGTGCGCACGGTGATGGGCGAAACGGGCCGCGCCATGATGGGCTCCGCCGTCGCCTCCGGCGTCGACCGCGCCCGCATCGCCGCCGAGCAGGCCGTCGCCTCGCCCTTGCTCGAAGGCATCAATCTCTCCGGCGCGCGCGGCGTGCTGGTCAATATCACCGCGGCCAAGGGCAATCTGAAAATGAAGGAGGTCAATGAGGTGATGAACACCGTCAAGACCTTCGCCGCCGAAGAAGCCCACATCATTTTCGGCGCGGTGTACGACGATCTGATGGGCGACGCCCTGCGCGTCACCGTGGTTGCCACCGGCCTCGGCCAAGCCGCCGCCAAGCGCCAGAGCTTCGAGGTCATCAACACCCCGGCGCTTCAGGCAACCGGCACCAGCGATGCCGTCGCCTTCAGCAGCGGCCCGGCCATCGACTACAACCAGATCGCCGACGTGCCGGCTGTCGTCAGGAAGCGCAATGTCACCGTCGAGGCCCTGGCCAATAGCGGCGTCGATCGCTACGACATCCCGGCTTTCCTGCGTAAGCAAGCGGATTAAGCCTGCGGCTGCGTTCTCTGAAAAAGGGGGGCGCCGTGCTACAATACGGCGCTTTCCCAAAATTATTCAAGCACTTGGCATGCTCAAGCAACGCACCCTGAAGACCGTGATCCGCGCCTCCGGCGTTGGCCTGCACGGCGGCTTCAAGGTCAACATGACCCTGCGCCCGGCCGCTCCGGATACCGGCATCGTCTTTCGCCGCGTCGATCTGCCCGAGCCCGTGGATATTCCCGCCGCCGCCCGTCTGGTTGGCGATACGCGCATGTGCTCCTGCCTCGAAAAAAACGGCGTCAAGATCGGCACCATCGAGCATTTGATGTCCGCCTTCGCGGGGCTTGGCATCGACAACGCCTGGGTCGACCTCGATGCGCCGGAAGTGCCCATTCTGGATGGCTCCGCCGCGCCCTTCGTCTTCCTGATCCAATCCGCCGGCATCGAAGAACAAAACGCCGCCAAGAAATTCATCCGCGTCACCCGCAAGCTAGAAGTCCGCGATGGCGACAAATGGGCGCGCTTTACGCCCTATGACGGTTACCGGCTGGCCTTCTCCATCGTCTTCAATCACCCGGCCATCGACAAATCGGCCCAGCGCGCCGAAATCGACTTCGCCGAACACTCCTACATCCGTGAAATCGCCCGCGCCCGCACCTTCGGTTTCGTGCAGGAAGTCGAAACCCTGCGCGAAAACGGCCTCGCCCTGGGCGGCGGCCTGGAAAACGCCATCGTCCTCGACGAATTCCGCGTGCTCAACCAGGACGGCCTGCGCTATGGCGACGAATTCGTCAAACACAAGATTCTCGATGCGGTGGGCGATCTCCACCTGATCGGCCATCCGCTACTCGCCGCCTATGCCTCGCACAAAGGCGGCCACGCGCTGAACAATCTCCTGGCCCGCGAATTGCTGAACAACCCGGACGCCTGGGAAATGGTCAGCTTCGCCGACACCGCCCGCGCCCCCGCCGGCGTCACCCGCTGGCTGACCCAGGCCGCCTGAGCCCCCCCCCATGTGGCTGCTGCGCCTCCTGGCGGTCATCCTGACCATCGCCATCGGCTCCGGCCCCCCCCCCTTCCCCCCCCCCCCCCACCACCCCCCGCTCCCCGCCCCCCTCTC